>NZ_AWFE01000076.1:0-31943 GCF_003263315.1 Hyphomonas sp. GM-8P | reverse complement strand
GCCTCGTGCCAGCACGCCGCGCCCGGCCCCTCAGGCCGCGCCAAAACGGGACACACGCCCGCCGGCCCTGCGCAGTTCAGGCCGCCCAACGCGGACGCAGGACTAAAGCCTGAAAGGCAATGAAGAACACCATATAAGGACCGTTTATACGACGAGTCCGGCTGGCTCGGTTTGCCCTCGGCTTAACGCTTGTCCGCGCGCGGGTCGTTCCATTCGGCAGCGATGCCATAGCCGCCCCGGCGGACTAGCCAGAACATGCCGATCAGGTCGAAGATCCCTGCGCCAAGCCGCCCGAGGAAACCGTATTTGGATTCCCCGGCCAGGCGCCGGCGGTCGTTGACCAGCTCCTCGCGCACATCCCAGCCCGCGCGTTTGACCAGCGCCGGCAGGAAGCGGTGCATGGAGGCAAAATAGGGCAGGTCCCGGAAGGCCGCCGTACGGATCAGTTTCCAGCCGCAGCCCGTGTCTGTCGCGTCATCTTGCAGGACGAAGCGACGCACGCCGTTGGCGACGCGTGACTGGACCCATTTGAAGCCGGAATCGTTCCGGCTGTTGCGCTTGCCTGCGATGAGGCCGAGCTGGCCCGGTGCGCCCGGTGCGACAATCGCCTTCCACAGGCGGGCCGTATCTCCGGGGTCGTTCTGGCCATCTCCATCCAGAAGTTGGACCCATTCGCCGCGTACAGATTTCAGACCCGTGAAAAGTGCAGCGGATTTCCCGCGCCGCCGAATGTGGCTGAATACAAAAACCGTATCCGGGTGTTTTGCCTTCGCTTCTGCGAGCTCTGCGCCCGTCGCGTCCGACGACTGGTCGTTCACGCAGATGATTTCGAACGGAATACCGGCCAGCTGTTCATGCACCTCGTCGATCACAGGATGCACGTTTCCGGCTTCATTGAAGAAGGGAATGATGACAGAGAGGGCGGGGGTCGCGGCCATATCCTTTCCCGTATAGAAGACTGCGCCTTCCGGCAAACTTATATGCGAGTGATTTGCAATGGATATCTATCACATCTGGTTCGATCTGAAGCCGGGCACCGACGAGCGGGCCTTCGCAAAGGCGCTGCACGCCTTCCTCGACTGGATGAAGTCAGACGGCCGGATCGAGGCCTGGCGGATGATGCGCTGCAAGCTGGGCCTGCGCCCCGATGCGATCCGCGAGTTCCACATCATGATCGAGACGCGTGACCTCGCCCAGCTGGACGAGGCCTTCCGCGCGGCGGCAGCGCGGGAAGGGGAGATCGACGAACTCCACTTCTCCGCCAACGCCATGGTGACGAACGTCAAATTCGGCCTGTTCCGCGACTGGCCGGATTGGGTCTGACGTCTATCAGGCCGGTGCGTAATTGTTCCGTGCCGAAGCGGACAGGACCGTGGCGACATCCGTGCCGGTGTGCAGGTACTGCCGTTCCACCTGCGACAGCTCGAACGGGGCATTCTCGCCATAATGCTTCTGCCAGATCCGGTCCAGTTCCGGTTTGGTCAGTTCAGCGACTTTCTTTTCCTCGATGATGTCAGACGCATCGGCCCGGCGGCCGGGCAGGTAGATCGTGTCATTTCCGAAGTCGACCGCAAAGGCGATGATTCCGGGAATCAGGAAGAGCAGGAGCCCGATACCGTCCAGCATCACGATGCTCGGGTCGAGACGCCCGCGGCCTTGCCCCTTGCGTTCCGGATAAAGCAGCGTGCCGCACCCGGTCAGGCTCGCGGCGAGCAGGGTGGCGGATGCCCCGGTGAGGAGCTGGCGTTTGTGTTTGTCCATTTGGGTACCCCTTCTGGTGGCGGCGTACCGCCCTTGGAACCTCAGCCTGAAACGCGCGGGGTAAGAATTGGTTTCGTCCGGCGGAAAGATTTTATGGTTTTCCGGTTGGCTTGCCTGTTGACGGATCAGTCTCCTTGCCCATCCCGGCAATCGCCTCGATGGCTTCCCACTCCGCAACGATCTCGTCGACATAGGCGACGAAGCTTTTGGCGTAGAAAGGTTTGGAGTCCTTCCACCAGTCACGGATGGCGGCGGAGTCGAGGCTGTCACGCAGGCGGGCTTCGGTGCCGCCCCATAATTCTTCCTCGAACACGCCGAAACGTCTGTGCGTGTGCAGAACTTCATAATGGCGGAAACTCGCGGACAGGAAGTTTGTCGCCCGGAGGCGCTCCGGCCGGGACCAGCTTTCCGGCGCGCCCTCCCTGGTGATCAGTTCGGCCAAGTCCGGATTTTCGATGATCCGGCCAAGATTGGTGGACATCATCTGAGCCGAGGTCTGCGCTGCGGCCATCCGTGTCAGCTCCGCATTTTGTTTCAGCTGGATGCCAATAAAGACCAGCGTCAGCACAACGGCGGCGGACGCCAGGATATTGGCGATGGTGGCGATGGTGTCGAGCATGGAACGATCCTCCCCAGGACTTGGAGCCATCAAGCGCCAGCCCCGGGGAAAAATCAATTCGGCCGGAAAGGTTCAGGCGGCCTGTGCGTCCGCCGCTTCGTCGGAATAGACATCGTGGCGCAGGCTGGCGCGGATCGCGTTCAGCATCATCAGGCCAAGCCCGAAATAGGCTGCCATCCACGCAAGACCAAATGCGCCGTCATGCAGGCCGCGCATCGTGGCGAGCACGAGCAGTGCCATCAGCAGGATCGAGCTGACAAGGCCGCGGCCAGACCAGACCCGCCATGCGAGGACCAGGATGAGCGAGGTCTCAAGCCCCGTCGTTGCCAGCTGGAAACTTGCCGGGAAGACGGAGGCGGTTCCCAGAAGCCCTTCGAGGAAGAGAATGCCGGCAAAGACAATTCCGGCAATCGCGCCGCCCCGCGCCAGACGCATCACATCCCTGAGGGAGGTGATCTCTGGAAACAATCTGTTCATCCTGATTTCCCCACCGCGTGACTCTACTCTTCTACTTTTGATTTCATTGCAGATTCTGTCAATGGCAGTTTGGTCACACCCAGCCCGCTGTCTGGGCCGCCAGCCACACGCCGATGACAATGAACAAGGCCGCCGCAATGAAGCGGACGATATTCAGCGGCACGCGCTCGATCAGTTCATGCCCTAGGAACACGGCCGGCACGTTGGCCAGCATCATGCCCAGCGTCGTGCCGGCGGTGACCCAGACGATCTGGTCGAAACGGGCACCGAGCGCGATGGTCGCGAGCTGCGTCTTGTCGCCCATCTCGACGAGGAAGAAGGCGATCAGCGTGGCAATGAAGGCGCCGAAGCGGGTCGGCTTGTCGTCGAGATCGTCCAGCTGGTCTGGGATCAGGGTCCAGAAGCCCATAATCACGAAGGACGCGGCGATGATGTAGCGGAACCATTCGCCGTCCAGAATATTGGCGACACTTGCGCCGACGAGGGCCGCCAGGAAATGGTTCGCCAGCGTCGCCACAAGAATGCCGAGGATGATCGGCAGGGGCGTACGGAAACGGGTTGCCAGAAGAATGGCGAGCAGCTGCGTCTTGTCGCCGATTTCGGCCAGCGCAACGACAGCGGTGGATGTGAACAGGGCTTCCATAAGGGTCAGGTCTCCATGCCGGGCCTTGTTCGAGTCCAACGACATCGCTCCCCACGCCCGGCAAGGCAGGAGGCGACGTCATTGGTCTCGCCCGGACGGTCATGACCGCCCCTTCCGCACCACGGCCCCTCAGCCGAGTATGTTGACACGGAAGCCCGCCTTTCGGCGGCTGGCTACTCCCCAGATGACGAGGTCCGCATAGACGCGATCGGCAGTGGAGGCAAGCGCTTGACATATTAGGGCAAGTGTCCCAGGAGACTTTCTCGGACAATTGTCCTAATCACGAGGATCTCTATATGGCAGCCACGGACACAAGAGCGCAGATCGTGGAGGCGGCGGACCAGCTGTTCTATGAGCGCGGGTTCGAGCACACCTCGTTCGCGGACATCGCAGCACAGGTGCAGATCTCTCGCGGCAATTTTTATTACCACTTCCGGACCAAGGACGAGATACTGGACGCGGTCATCCGCCAGCGGCTGGAAAACACGCAGGCCATGCTGGACGATTGGGAAGCCGAAGGTGCCGGGCCAGCGGAGCGGATCACGAGCTTCATCCAGATCCTGATCGTGAACCAGTCGAAGATCATGGCGTTCGGCTGCCCGGTCGGGACGCTGACCAGCGAACTCGCCAAGCTCGGCCATCCCTCGCAGGCCGGGGCGGCGGGACTTTTCTCATTGTTTCGGCACTGGCTCGCGCGCCAGTTTGCCCTGATGGGTCATGAAGCGGCCGATGCCGACCGGCTGGCGCTACACCTGCTCGCGCGCAGTCAGGGCGTCGCGACGCTGGCAAGCGCTTTGCGCGATCCGGCGTTCGTCGAAGGGGAGGTGCAGGAGATGTGCAGCTGGCTCGCGGCGCAGACGTCGAGCTGCCTCCAGTAGTTCCAATCCTCTGCATTAAGAAGGGCTCGCCCGATGTATGTTGTTTTGCTGAAATTCTCCGGCAACAAGCCGAAAGCGCCTGAATTCATGGACGGGCACAATGCCTGGATCCGGGACGGCTTCGAGGCAGGCGTGTTCCTCGCGGTCGGTTCCCTGCAGCCGAATGCAGGCGGCGGCATACTCGCCCACAACACGACCCGCGAGGCTCTGGACGCGCGTATCGCGGCAGACCCGTTCGTGGCCGAAGACGTGGTGACGGCCGAGGTGCTGGAGATCACGCCCGCACGGACGGACCCCCGCCTCGATTTCCTGAAGGCCTGATCGGCTCCTCTCTGGCGACGCCGAGGTGACGGGACCCTGCAGCTGCGCTAAAGGCAGCCCATGTTCGAGACGAGTTTCATCACATTGTTTCCGGAGGCCTTTCCGGGGCCGCTGGGCGTATCCATCCTGGAGCGCGCCCGCAAGGAAGGCATCTGGGACTGGGAAACCATACAGCTGCGCGATTTCGGTATCGGCAAGCACCGCAATGTCGATGCGCCGCCGACCGGGGGCGGGGCGGGCATGGTGCTGCGCCCGGATGTGGCCGCGGCCGCGCTGGACAGCATCGTCACCACGAACAAGCACCTCATTTATCTCTCCCCGCGCGGGAAGCCGTTCACGCAGGCGATGGCCCATGAATTTGCTGCCAGCCCGGGGCTGGTCATGTTCTGCGGACGGTTCGAGGGCCTCGACCAGCGGGTCATCGAAACCCATGGCCTGGAAGAGGTCTCGATGGGCGATTTCGTTCTCGCCGGCGGGGAAGTGGCGGCCATGGCGCTGACCGAGGCGGTTGTGCGCCTGCTGCCCGGCGTGGCCGGCAATGCGGACTCTTTAAGTGAGGAGTCCTTCGAGAATGGTCTTCTGGAACATGACCAGTATACGATGCCCAGACAGTGGGGCCCGTACGGGACTCCGGATGTCTTGCTGTCCGGCGATCACAAACGCATCGCAGAATGGCGTTTGAACAGCGCAAAGGCGTTGACAAAACAACGCCGCCCCGATTTATACGCCGCTTACTCCGAAACCCACGATATCCAAGCGCCGGAGACAGGCGATGAACATTATTGAACAGCTGGACGCAGAAGAAGTTTCCCGCGTCCTCGGCGGCAAAGAAATCCCGGCTTTCTCGCCCGGCGACACGCTGGCCGTGAACGTCCGCATTACGGAAGGCGACCGTGAGCGCGTGCAACGCTTTGAAGGCGTGTGCATTGCTCGTTCGGGCGCTGGCGTGAACGAGAGCTTCACGGTCCGCAAGATCTCTTTCGGTGAAGGTGTGGAACGCGTGTTCCCGCTGGTTTCGCCGATGATCGAGTCGATCGAAGTGAAGCGTAAGGGCCGCGTTCGCCGCGCCAAGCTCTACTACCTGCGCGGTCTGCGCGGTAAGGGTGCCCGTATCGCTGAGCGGACCACCGGCCACGGCATCGAGCAGGTCGAGATTGCTGTCTCGAAAACCGAGCGCCGCCGCCAGAAGGATGCCGAAAAGGTTGCCCGCAAAGAAGCCGCTGCCAAAGAGCGCGAAGCTGCTGCCAAGGCGAAAGCCGAAGCAGAGGCCGCTGCTGCCGCAGCCGCCGAAGCTGAAGCCGCTGCAGAAGCTGCAGAGGGCGGCGCTGAGGAATAGTCCTCTTCTGGCCCAGATCTGCTATTGGCAGATGACAAGCGCCCCTGCCGAAAGGCGGGGGCGTTTTCATTTCAGGTATCAATGGAAGCCAAGGCTCGCCTTCGCATGGGCGGACATGTCGGTGACGAGGCGGTCGAAGACGAGCCGCATGCGGCGATTGCCGCGCAGATCCTCATGCATCGTGATCCACGTCTCCAGAAAAAAACTCATTTCTTTCGGGAAGAGGCGGACGAGGTCCGGACAGCTCCGGGCGAGGTTCGTCTGGCAGATGCCGATGCCGAAGCCCGCGCGGATCGCGGCGAGCTGGGCGACGTCGTTGTCCGTGCGAAAGGCGAAAATCTCCCGCTTCAGCGGCATGCCGATGTTCTGCAGCGCCTGAAGGCCCGCCGTCTGCCGGTCGAAGCCGACAATGGCGTGATCCTGCAGAGCATCGATGGACTCGGGACGCCCTCGCCGGGCGAGATAATCCTTGTGGGCATACATGGCGAGCTGGATGTCGCCGGCCTTCTGCGCCACCAGCGCGCCCTGGGCGGGCCGGACCATGCGCACGGCGATGTCGGCATCGCGGCGCAAGAGGTCTGACGTTTCGTTCGTCGCGACGAGCTCGAAGTCGATCCCGGGATGATCTGCGCCGATCCGGGTGAGGGTGGGTGGCAGGACTTCCACGCCGATGACCTGGCTCGCACTCAGGCGCACGGTGCCAGCAATGTCCCCGTCTGCGCCTGAGGCGGCTCGCATCATGGCCGCGGCGGAGGCTTCCATGGCCAGTGCATGGGGGACGAGCGATCCGGCCAGATCTGTCGGGGAAAGGCCGTGCGGAGACCGGATGAACAGGGCGCCGCTATCCAGCGCCTCTTCCAGCAGGGTGATGTGGCGGGCGATCGTCGGCTGGGTCAGGCCGCTGGCCCGGGCCGCGGCCGACAGGCTGCCGGTGCGCCAGACACCGAGGAAAGACCGGCAATGGTCCCAGGAGAGGGCGATGTGTTCCACTATTTTTCTATAGCCGATGCAGAATTTATCGCAATTTTCTTTAGCTCCAATCGTAGGCATTTCTACGGGACAGACGCAAAGGAGATGTCCCATGAACCGCTCACGCACAGCTCTCGTCCTCGGCGCCACAGGCGGGGCCGGGTATGAAATCGCCGAAGCCCTCCGCCGCCGGGGCTGGCAAATCCGGGCGCTCAGCCGCCGGCCGGATTATGGCCAGACGCTGCTGCCCTATGCCGACTGGCTGAAGGGCGATGCGATGAATGCGGCCGACGTGGCTGAAGCCGCAATCAACACCGACCTGATCGTTCATGCCGTGAACCCGCCGGGCTACCGTAACTGGCGTGGCCTCGCCCTGCCGATGCTGGACAATACGATCGCCGCCGCGAAGGCCTCGGGCGCGCGGATCATGTTCCCGGGCACGATATATAATTACGGGCCGGATGCCTTCCCGTTGCTCAAGGAAACCGATCCGCAAAACCCGCGCACCCGTAAAGGCGCGATCCGGGTGGAGATGGAAGAACGACTGGAACGGGCTGCCGGGCAGGGGACGCGGGTCCTGATCGTGCGGGCGGGCGACTTTTTCGGGCCGCACAGCACAGGCAATTCCTGGTTTTCGGAAGGCCTCGTGAAACCCGGTCAGCCGGTGAAATCCGTTACCTGGCCCGGGCGGAAAGGGGTGGGCCATGCCTGGGCCTATCTGCCGGACTATGGCGAGGCGGTTGCTGCTCTGATCGAGCAGGACACCGAACTCACCGCTTTCGAGAATTTTCATTTCGCGGGTCACTGGTTCGAGGACGGACACGACTTTGCAGAAGAAGTGCGCCTTGCAGCCGGCGCGCCGGATGCGCCGATCCGGGACTTGCCGTGGCCGGTCCTGCAGTTGTTGTCGCCATTCGTGCGCCTGTTCAGGGAGCTCGCGGAGATGAAATATCTCTGGGATGTCCCCGTCCGCCTCGACAATACGAAACTGGTACAGCGGCTTCGCGCCGAACCGCACACGCCGATCAGGGCTGCCTTGCACACGACGCTCGATGCGATGGGATGCCTGCCCGAGACGATCCGGAGACAGAGCGAACTCAACTTAAGGGATTGTTGAGGGGTCTATGGTCTTCTCCCCTCGGTGGAGGAGCGTCGGACGATGACCGGTGGCGGCAAGCTTGAATTGCTGATGGAGGTGCTGAACCTCCTGCCCAATCCTGTTTCCGTCAAGAATGCGAACCATGACTGGGTCGAGGTCAATGACGCGTTCTGCCGGTTTGTCGGTCTGCCGCGCGAAGACCTGATCGGGCAGCCGGATCGTGAAGTCTTCCCGAACGAACAGGCCGACATCTTCCGGGAAATCGATGACCGTGTTCTGGAAACCCGTACCCAGATTGTGACGACGGAACAGATCTCCAATGCCGCGGGAGATCTGCGCTGGGTCGAATCATCGACATCCTTTTTCCAAGATGCTGCAGGCAGCGCCTTTATCGTGAGTATCCTGACGGATGTCACAGAGCTGAAGAAGCAGGAAGCGGAGCTGGAGGACGCCCGCAAGACGGCGCTGAATGCGTCAAAATCGAAAACGGAATTCCTCGCTAATATGAGCCATGAAATCCGTACGCCCATGAATGGCGTCCTCGGCATGTCGCAGGTCTTGCGCCGGACGACACTCGATGGCGAACAGGTCGAGATCGTCGAAATGATCGAACGGTCCGGCGAAGCCCTGCTCACCGTGATCAATGACATTCTCGACTTTTCCAAGATCGAAGCCGGGAAGCTGGCGATCGATTCAGAACCTTTCTCCCTCTCTGCGGTACTGGACGATGTTGCCGCGCTGCTCGGCTCCGGCGCGAACGAGAAGGGGATCGAGCTGATCACCGACATCAGCCGCGACGTGCCCGATGAAGTGGTCGGCGATGCGGGCCGGATACGCCAGATCCTGACCAATCTTGTGGGCAATGCGATCAAGTTCACGACCGAAGGCCATATCCTCGTCCGCATCGCCGGGTCCGGCGAGAATGGCTACGCTCATCTGGCGATCACGGTGGACGATACCGGCATCGGCATTCCGGAAGACAAGTTGGAGACAGTGTTCCACCAGTTCGAACAGGCGGACGCCTCCGCCACGCGCCGCTTTGGTGGCACAGGCCTTGGCCTTTCGATCTGCCGCAGCCTGGTCGAAGCCATGGCCGGGCAAATCGGTGTGACCTCGACCTTTGGTGTCGGGTCCACCTTCCGGGTCGAGTTGACGTTGCCAATTGCCGATGATGAGCCGCGCCTGTTCCTGGAACCGGTGGAGCGGCCGGATCTCGGCCATGTCCGTGCGCTGGTGATCGATGATATTTCGCTGAACTGCCGGATCTCGGCCAGCCAGCTCGCCCTTTACGGTATCCGGTCAGACCATGAGACCGATCCGCGCGAAGGCCTGCGGCGCCTCGCCGATGCACATAATCGCCGGGAACCTTATGACCTGCTGGTGCTGGACTATCAGATGCCCGGGATCGACGGCCTGCGTGTCGCAAGAATGATCCGCTCCAAGCCAGCCTTCAATCGATTGAAGATCGTGGTCGTGTCCTCGGTGGATTCCCAGGACGCGAAAGACGCTTTCCTGGAAGCTGGGGTCAACGCATTCCTGGTCAAGCCCTTGCGCAGCGGCGCGCTGGGCGAGGCGGTCAGCGCCGTGATCGGAAAGGCCCCGCGGCCCGCCCCGGTGAAAACACCAAAGCCGAAGCCTGTGGCGGCTCCGATACTGGCGCGCGCCTCCGCAGGGCGCATCCTGATTGCCGAGGACAATGAGGTGAACCAGCGGGTGATGGCCGGACTGCTGAACGGGTCCGGCTATGAGCTGCACTTCGCGGCCAATGGGGAGATTGCCGTCGACCTCTTCCGCCAGAACGCCTACGCCATTGTGCTGATGGATGTGTCCATGCCGGTCATGGACGGGCTGGCGGCGACAAGGGTGATCCGGGATTTCGAGGCGTCCGGCGGCAGGGCCCCCACGCCGATTATTGCCGTGACGGCGCATGCCATGACCGAGGAACGGCGGGATTTCCTGTCTCGCGGGGTGGATGCGGTGCTGACCAAGCCGGTCGACAAGGCCGAATTGCTGGAAGCGGTGCAGGAATGGACCGGGCGGCCCGTCCGCAGGGTTGCCTGAACTGCCATCTGACACATTGACGCGATGCCTTGTGTGT
Source organism: Hyphomonas sp. GM-8P (assembly GCF_003263315.1). Lineage (NCBI taxonomy): Bacteria > Pseudomonadati > Pseudomonadota > Alphaproteobacteria > Hyphomonadales > Hyphomonadaceae > Hyphomonas > Hyphomonas sp. GM-8P. The sequence continues at coordinate 21,742 of NZ_AWFE01000076.1, read as the reverse complement.
TGCACGAGACGCGCTGGCGCGCGCGTTCACGCGCAATATTTTTCTACAAGCAGGGAATTTTCGGCCCATGGCAGGCAAGACACTCTACGACAAGATTTGGGATGCGCATCTGGTGCACACCGATGAGGCGTCGGGGGAAAGCCTACTCTATATCGACCTGCACCTGATCCACGAAGTGACCACGCCGCAGGCTTTCGCCGGGCTGAAGGCTGCCGGGCGCGGTGTGCGCCGTCCGGACCTGACCCTCGCCACGCCGGACCACAACACACCGACCGAGAACCAAGCCGCGGGCCTCGCCGGGGTGAAAGACCCGGAAGCCCGCAACCAGCTCGAAACGCTGATGCGCAATGTGGAAGAGTACAAGATCAAGATCTTCCCGATGGGCGATATCCGCAACGGCATCGTCCACGTGATCGGGCCGGAGCAGGGCCGCACCCAGCCGGGCATGACGATTGTTTGCGGCGACAGCCACACCTCCACGCATGGTGCATTCGGTGCACTCGCGCACGGCATCGGCACGTCAGAAGTGGAACACGTTCTGGCGACGCAAACGCTTCGTGCCCGGAAGATGCAGAACATGGCGATCGAAGTGACCGGCAAGCTGAAGCCGGGCGTGACCGCCAAGGACCTCGCGCTGCACATCATTGCGAAGATCGGCACAGCCGGCGGCACGGGCTGCGTGATGGAGTATCGCGGCGAAGCGATCCAGGGCCTGACCATGGAAGGGCGCATGACGTTGTGCAACCTGTCCATCGAGGGCGGCGCGCGCGCGGGCCTCGTCGCGCCGGACGAGAAGACATTCGCCTATATCAAGGGTCGCCCGTCCGCGCCGAAGGGCGGGGCATGGGAAGTGGCGGAAAGCTACTGGAAGACGCTCTACACGGATGAAGACGCCGTGTTCGACCATGTCGTCGAAATCAATGCCGAAGACGTTGAGCCCACCGTCACCTGGGGCACCAGCCCGGAGCAGGGCATTCCGGTCTCCGGCATCATTCCGAAGCCGGAAGACTTTACTGATCCGGTGAAAGCCGCCGCGTGTGAGCGCGCGCTGGACTATATGGGCCTTGAAGGCGGCGTGCCGATCGCGGGCACGCCGGTGCAGCGCGTCTTTATCGGCTCGTGCACCAATTCCCGCATCGAAGACCTGCGCGCCGCGGCAGAAGTCGCCAAGGGCAATCAGGTGGCCGAAGGCGTGCGTGCCATGGTCGTGCCGGGCTCCGGTCTCGTCCGTGCGCAGGCGGAGGAAGAAGGCCTCGACCAGATCCTGATCGAAGCAGGTTTCGAGTGGCGCGAACCGGGCTGCTCCATGTGCCTCGGCATGAACCCGGACATCCTGTCGCCGGGCGAACGTTGCGCGTCGACGTCGAACCGCAACTTCGAAGGCCGCCAGGGCCGCGGCGGCCGCACGCACCTGATGAGCCCGGCCCTCGCCGCGAAAGCCGCAATCACGGGTGTGATCGGCTAGAGCCGGAGGCCGAAGCGCGGGCCGATCCAGCTCATCAGAAGGTAGAGCGCGACGGTCAGGATACAGCCTGCACTGAGCGCCAGCCAGAATGGCCAGCCCTGTTTCAGCAGGGCAGGGATAAACAGGAACATCGGAAGGCTGGGCAGGACATACCAGAATGTGGCGGAGGAATGTTCGGCCATGTTCTGGACATCGGGCTTGTCGCGCCAGAGCCAGATCATGCCCAGAACAGAGACCAGCGGAAGGGAGGCGACCAGCGCGCCGGCACCGGGATACCGCTTGGATATTTCCGATACGATCGCAACGATGATTCCTGAGATCAGCGCTTTCAGAAGTAGATAGGCCATGCGCCTTTGTTCCCATGCGTTGAATGTGTCATGCAATATGCTGCGTTTCATCAGGCCCGTCCAAGTGCCCGTTCGCCTTCCATACCCGAATACTTAAACCGAGCTTTCAGTTGCTTCACGGCCTCGGCGGGCGGATAGTCCCGCAAAACCATGAAGGAGGACGTGATGGCTGGAACTGTTAAACTGCCCGGCGGGGTGACGCTGGATGGCCCGCGCGGGCGCACTTACGTATCCATTCTCGAAACCGTCGGCTCGACACCGTTGGTCGCCGCACCGAAATTTGCGGCAGACGCGGGCATCAAGGCCAACCTCCTCTTCAAGTGCGAGTTCTTCAATCCACTCGCCAGCGTGAAGGACCGGATCGGCCTGAACATGATCCTGGAGCTGGAAGCCGCCGGAAAGATCACGCCTGGAAAATCCGTGCTGGTCGAGCCGACGTCCGGCAATACAGGCATCGGCCTTGCCTTCGTGGCGGCCAATCGCGGCTATCGCCTGATCCTGACCATGCCGGAATCCATGTCGATCGAGCGCCGGCGCATGCTGGCCTTCCTCGGCGCGGAACTGGAACTGACGCCGAAGGAGAAAGGCGTGAACGGCGCCATCGCCAAGGCGGAGGAACTGGTCGCCTCCATTCCGGACGCCGTCATGCCCAGCCAGTTCGACAATCCCACCAATCCGGCGATCCACGAGAAGACGACTGCCGAGGAAATCTGGGTGGATACCGATGGCGCCGTCGATGCGGTGATTTCCGGCATCGGCACCGGCGGCACGATGACCGGCTGCGCCCGCGTACTGAAGGCAAAGAAGCCGGGCCTCAAAATGTTCGCGGTGGAGCCGGAAGACAGCCCGGTCCTCTCTGGCGGTGAACCTGGCCCGCACATGATCCAGGGGATCGGCGCTGGCTTCATTCCCGGCAATGCCGACACGAGCATGATCGACGAAGTGGTGCAGGTCTCGAATGCCGATGCGATGGCGAACGCGCGGACGCTTGCCAAACTCGAAGGCATCCCGGGTGGCATCTCCTCCGGCGCGGCGGCGACGGCGGCCATCAAGGTCGGCAGCCGGGATGACATGGCCGGCAAGACGCTGGTCGTGATCCTGCCGAGCTTTGCGGAGCGTTACGTCTCGACGGCCCTGTTTGAAGGGCTGTAATCCCGCACGCGTATGCTGCTCATCGACGTTCTGCTTCGATACCCGGCTGTTGCGGTCCTTCTGGTGCTTGCGGCGCTATGCATTCGGGACGGAGGCGGACGGGTACAGGCCTGGCTGGGCGCCGGGTTGACCGTCAGCCTGGCAGCGATGCTGATCGGCACCGCGCCGTCCATCCTGCAACCCTCGTTTCCGGCGCTTGTTGTCGTCCGCCTGATAGACATGCCGAACATGCTGCTCCTATGGCTGTTCGGTCGATCCCTGTTTGATGACGATTTCCGCATCCGCCCCACCGACTGGGGTGTCGCCGCTTGCTACCTGGCGCTGTGGCTGGTCCTCAGACTGTCAGACCTGGGCCCGATCCCGCCAAGGCCTGACTGGATGCCGCTGGGTACCAATCTGTTCTCCGCAGGCCTCGCGCTGCACCTCGTCTGGACGGCGCTTGCGGGACGGGGGGATGATCTCGTGGAAGCCCGGCGGTCCATGCGCCTCTGGTTCGTGATTGCGCTGGCCGGGGCGGCCGGGCTCAACATTTTTGGCGAGGCGCTGTTCAGCCGCGCGCATGACGGGGCGGTTTCGACATTCCGGTCGGCGCTGGTCCTGATCGTGGCGCTCTGGGGCCTGTTCTGGATGACGCGGCTGAGAGCGGAAGTCCTGCTGTTCCAGCCTGCGCCAAAACCTGGGCCGCCGTCTCCTGTCTCGCCGAAGGATGCGGCGCTGCTGGCACGACTGACCCGGTTGATGGAAGAGGATGAGGCCTATACCGAACAAGGCCTCACGATTGGCGCGCTAGCCGAGCGGGCAGGTGTGCCGGAGCACCAGTTGCGGGCGCTCATCAATCGCGGCCTGGGTCACCGGAACTTCGCCGCCTTCCTGAACGGCTACCGAATCGCGCTGGCGAAGCGAAAACTGTCCGATCCGGACCTGGCACGCATTCCGGTTCTGACAATCGCCATGGATTCCGGCTTTGCCTCGCTTGCGCCCTTCAATCGGGCCTTCCGGACGATGGAGGGTGTGACGCCGACGGAATATCGCGACGCGGCGCTCGCCAAAGCCGGTCAGAACTGAAAAAACCGGCGCGATTTCGAATTCGATCAGGCTTTTCCAGTCTCGCGGAGACGTAAGGTACCCAAACGCACCATCCTGCGGTCACTTCAGATCTTGAGGAGACCGACATGGATTGGAGTACATTCACGTTTGATCATTTCTTACAGCGGGCCGGGCACGGCATCGAGTTCGAGATATTCCGCTACTTGCTCGGCACGATGTCGACCTTCGTCATCATCTGGCTCGGCCTGTCACACCTGTTGCGCTACCGGAAGATCCGGAAACCCACCCCGCGCGCCCGCCAGATCCGCAGCGAACTGTTCTGGTCCGCCATGACGGTGCTGGTCTTTGTCGGCATGGACATCATTATCTTTGATGCCGCCGAGCTCGGCATTTTCCAGAAGTATGACGACGTCGCCAAATATGGCTGGGTGTGGTTCTTCGTGTCGATCCCGGTGATGATCATCGCGCACGATACGTGGTTCTACTGGGCGCACCGGTTCATGCACCTGCCGCGCTTCTACAAGCTGTTCCATATGCGGCATCACCGGTCGCACAATCCGACACCGTTCACGGCCTATTCCTTCGCGCCGCTTGAAGCCGTGGTGGAATACGCTTTCGTGCCGGTCGGCCTGATGCTGATCCCGATCCACAACACGGCCTTCTACATCGTGATGATGGTCATGATCTTCAAAAACGCGACGGCCCATTGCGGCTATGAACTGATGCCGAAATCCTGGGCCCGCCTGCCGATGCTGGGCTGGCTGACGTCAGTCACCCATCACGACATGCACCATGAGCGCGCCAGCGGGAACTACGGATTCTACTTCACCTGGTGGGACCGCTGGATGGGCACCGAACACAAGAACTATCTCGAACGCTTCGAGACTGCCGGTGACTGGGCCCGCAAGGCGGACGCGAAGCTCGCGGCCGGCCCGGCCCTTGTCCCGGCGGAATAACGGGCCTCCCCTTGTCTCCGGCGGGGTTTTGTAGAACCCATCTTCAGGATCCCGCCGGAGAGTGTTTTCGTTTGGCCGCCCTGCACACCATTGCCCTTTTCGTCCTCGGCCTCGTCATGCTGGCGATGGCCGCAGGACTCGACGCGATGATCCGGCTGAACGTGTCTGGCTGGGTGCAGTTGCTACTGGCCGGGTTCGGCGTCTATCTCGTGGTCATGTCGTGGTTCTCGCTGCGGTTCGACCGGCGCCGGGCAAATGTTCTGGAGACCGGGACGCCCCAGACCGTGCAGTTCGAGATCAACCGGACATCCGACGGGGAGTCGGCGGCGTTCCTGGCGGAAGTGAAAATCGGCGAAGACGTCTGGATCACGCCGCTGCGCATTTCGCGTCGGGTACGGAAGCTGCGCAAGCAGGGCGAACTGGAAGGCGAAGCCTGGCTAGACGGGGAAGGGCGGCTTGTGGCGCTCGCCCATGAGGGCGAACAGCTCCGTGTCATGCCGTTTCCGCGCCGCAAGCGCTTTGGAAGAAAAGACAGAAAGAAGAAAAAGACATGAGCCAGCTCGTCACCGGTCTCGACCATATCGTCCTCGTCGTGCCCGAGATCGACTCCGGCGCGGCGGTTTATGAAAGCCTGCTCGGCCGTCCGCCGGTCTGGCGTGCCATCGCGGAAGGCGGCGCCGCGACGGCGATCTTCAAGGTGGCCAACACCAGCCTCGAACTGATGGCGCCTGCCGGAGAGGGGCCGGTGGCCGACCGGTTGCGGGAGATCATCGAGGCAGAGGGCCCCGGTCTGAAGACGCTGGCCTTCGGCACGGCTGACATTGAGGCCGCGCATCACAAGCTTACCCGCCGGGGCATGCTGCCGACCGAGATTGCGCCGGGCGAGAGCACAAATACGCTGGATGGGGCCACCCGCCGCTGGAAACGTTTCCGCTGCGCGGCCGACCAGACCGCCGGCGTGAAAACCTTCCTGATCCAGCCTGAAACGCCCCTGCCGCCGCAGGTCGATCCGGAAGGCGCGGTCGTCTCGCTCGATCATATCGTCATCGATACGCCGAACCCGGACCGGGCGCTCGGTCTTTATGGCGCACGCCTCGGTCTCGACCTTGCGCTCGACCGCAATGCCCCGCAATGGAAGACGCGCTTCCTGTTCTTCCGCACCGGCGGGCTGACCTTCGAAGTGATCCACCGCCTTGGCGAGACGCACGATCCGGTCGGGCCAGACAGGATCTGGGGCCTGACCTGGGAAGTGGCCGATCTCACCGCGGCGCATGCGCGCCTCACCGACATGGGCTTCAACGTTTCGGAACTGCGCAAGGGCCGCAAACCCGGCTCCAGCGTCTTTACCGTGCGGGATGGCACAATGGGCGTTCCGACGCTTTTCATTGCGCATGAGCCGAAGTAAGAACGCCGCCATGACACCGTTTACTGAAATCACCGGAACCGCTGCGCCGCTGCTCGAAAAGGGCAAGCTCATGTCCAATGTCGACACGGACATGATCATCCCGAAACAGTTCCTGAAAACAACCGAGCGGACCGGCCTGTCGAAAGGCCTGTTCTACGAGTTGAAAACGCTGGCCGATGGCTCCCCGAAACCGGATTTCGTGCTCAACAAGCCGGAATTTTCGAAAGCAGGCATCCTGATTGCGGGTGAGAATTTTGGTTGTGGGTCTTCCCGCGAGCATGCGCCATGGGCGCTGGCGGACCAGGGCATCTCGGTCATCATCGCACCGAGCTTTGCCGATATCTTCCACAATAATTGCTACAAGAACGGCATCCTGCCTGTCCGCCTGCCGGTGGATGTGTGCGAAAAACTCGCGCAACAGGCTGGCGGGTCCAACCACATATTCTCGGTGGACCTTGAAACGCAGACGGTGACGGCGCCTGACGGCGAGACCTACAATTTCGATGTCGATCCTGGCCGCAAGTCCAATCTGCTGCAGGGCCTCGACGAGATTGGCGCCTCGCTGAAGGCTGAAAGCGACATCAGCAGCTACGAGGCGACCCGCAAGGTCTCCACCCCGTGGCTTGAGCCGGCGGGCTGAGACCCGGCCGGCATTCGAGAAGGGAAACCCGATGCCGGACAGACTGAAACCGATCTTCCTCGTGCTGGGCCTGGCGGGTCTCGGCGCCTGCCACAATGATCCGTTCTCGATAAAGCCGGAAGTGAACGTGACCCTGCCGGACAAGCCGCCGGCAGACGCCACGGCGCCTGAAGACGACGGTGCCTCAGCCCCCGAAGAAAGCGAGCCGGACGCATGATCATCATCGAAGGCACTGTGAGAGTTCCGCCCGAGCGGATTGAAGCTGCCCGTCCGGCCATGGAAACCATGATCCGTGCCAGCCGCGCGGAGGACGGCTGTCTCGACTATGCCTACAGTCTCGATGTGCTGGATCCGGGGCTCGTCCGGGTGACGGAGCGCTGGGAAAGCCGGGAAGCGCTGAAAGCACATTTCGACACGCCGCACATGGCTGCCTGGCGCGCCGAATTTGCCGGTCTCGGGATTACGGACCGGTCCTTACGCCTCTACGAATCCGAGCCGGAACCCATTTGACGCTTCGCGCTTTGGTTGTAGGAAAATGTGACCACGCGGCCATTGCGCCGGGCGCAGGCAGCGGCTAGGCATATCGCCCAACAATAAGGATTTGTGCATGAAACGCGTTCTCTGTCTCTCCGCGCTTGGTCTGGCTGCGTTGGCAACAGCCTGCTCGACACCAGCTGAAACCACACAAACGGCTGCCGCCAATGTCGGCCCCAATGGCGAACCGCTCGTCTGCCGCAACATTAAGGTCACCGGTACCCGCTTCCCGCAAAAGGAATGCAAGACCGCTGAGGCCTGGGAGCAGTATGACGCATACACCAATGGCAATGCCAAGGAATCCACGGACAAGTTCCAGCGCATTCAGTCCGGCGCCTCGACCAACGCCGGCGGCTGATACCTGAAGAGAGGGCAAGCAATGAAACACCTTTCAACCGGGCTATCGTCACTTGCCCTGTTCTTCTCGATCGCGGGATGCACGACACCCGTTGCCGGGAGCCCGTCTGATGAAGCTTCCGCGGCCAAGATCGTGACGGCGGAAGGCGAAGACGTCATCTGCCGCAGCATTCCGGTGACCGGCACGCGTTTCCCAGAAAAGATCTGCAAGACGCAGGCAGCCTGGGACGCCTTTGACGATTACACGAACGACAGTGCCAAAGAGCAGACGGACAAGTTCCAGCGTCTGAATTCAGGCTGCTCAACACAGGCGCAGGGAAGCTGCAGCTGAGCTGATCCTTGCTGCGGCGCCTGATCCGGGGCCTGTCTGCGTCAAAAACCATGGGTGACAGCGCGGCCCTGCGGGGGTAGAGCCGCACCCATCGGTTTTGCGTAGCATACAGGCCTGAACATGCATCAGACACTCCTCTTGCTCCCGGGTGACGGGATTGGACCAGAAGTCATCGCCGAAGTCCGCCGCGTGGTGGAAGTCGTCGCGCCTGACCTCAAGCTGGAAGAAGGCCTGGTCGGCGGTGCCTCCATCGATGCGCATGGCGACCCGCTGACGGAAGACACGCTGGCGCATGCACGCCATGCCAGTGCGGTCCTGCTGGGCGCCGTCGGCGGTCCGAAATGGGTCGGCGCTGCGCGGGACAAGCGCCCGGAAGCGGGCCTGCTGGCCCTGCGCAAAGGCCTCGACGTGTTCGCAAATTTGCGTCCGGCCTTTTGCTTCCCGGCGCTTGTGGAAGCTTCCAGCCTGAAGCGCGACGTTGTCGAGGGTCTCGACCTTATGATCGTCCGCGAGCTGACGGGCGGGGTCTATTTTGGCCAGCCGCGCGGCATCGATGAAACCAGCGGCATCCGCCGGGGCTATGACACGGCGGTCTATACCCACCCTGAAATCGAGCGCGTGGCGCAGGTCGCTTTCGAGATCGCCCGCGGGCGTCAGGGCAAGGTCTGCTCGGTCGAGAAGTCGAACGTCATGGAATCCGGCCTGTTCTGGCGTCAGGAAGTCACGCTCGCCCATGCCGAAATGGGCGCGGGCGTGGACCTCAGCCACATGTATGCCGATGCCTGCGCGATGGAACTTGTGCGGGCCCCGAAACAGTTCGACGTGATCCTCGCGGACAATCTCTTCGGCGACATCCTGTCGGACGAAGCCGCCATGCTGACCGGGTCCATCGGCATGCTGCCGTCCGCGTCGCTTGGCGCACCGGGGACACCGGGCCTGTATGAGCCGGTGCATGGTTCGGCGCCGGACATTGCCGGGCAGGGCATTGCCAATCCGTGCGCGGCCATCCTGTCGCTGGAAATGGCACTGCGCTGGTCGCTCGGCCGGGAGAAAACGGCGGATATCCTGTTCGCGGCCGTCGGCAAGGCGCTCGATCAGGGCGCCCGCACGAAAGACCTTGGCGGCAGCCTCACGACCCGCGAAATGGCGGACACCATCATTGCCGCGCTCTGACGGGCTGACCTAAGGGAAAGATTGCCCGTCTTCTTTCTGCGTGAGAGCATTCCCCCAAAAACATGAGGGAGGAATGCCATGTCATACGCCGATGGACGTCTGATCCACGATGCCGACAGCCATTTGATGGAGCCTGTCGATTGTCTCGATCCGTATTTTGAAAAGAAGCTGCTGGACCGGTTCCTGGCCGTGCCGCGCGTGAAGGAACTGCGGACCGCGGCGAAGTCGGACTGGATCCGGGAACGGCTGGACCTGCAACAGGATGCGGCGTTCCGGGCGGAGGCGGACGACAATATCCTTTTGCGGAAGAATTACGATGCGCATGGTGCCTGGCTCCGGCAGGACCGGCCGCACACGCTAGACAAGCTCGGCTTCGCCAGCCAGCTCGTTTTCACCACACATTGCCTCGGTAATTTCGGCCTCGATCAGGGCGACGACATGGAGCTCTGTTATGCCGCTGCTGATGCGCATAACCGGATGATGACGGACTTCTGCAGCATCGACCGCCGCCTTCTGGCTGTTGCCTATGTGCCGCTGGAGGATTTCGACCGCTCGCTCACCACGGCCAAGCTCGCCATCGAACTTGGCGCAAAGGCGCTGATGGTGCCGAGCCGCTGCCCGCAGCATCACTCGCCGAGCCATGTCGCGCTCGATCCGGTCTGGGCGCTGGCGCAGGAGGCGGGCCTTCCGGTCGTGCTCCATGTCGGCGGCGAGACGAAACTCAATCCGATGTACAAAGAAAACGGCCTGCCGCCGGTGCCGGATTTCCATGGCGGCGACGACAATTTCACCTCTGTCTCCTATATGCCGATCCCCGAAGCGGCGATGCAGACGCTGGCAACGCTGATCTTCGACGGCGTTTTTGACCGGTTCCCGGACCTGAAATGGGGCGCCATCGAACTTGGCGCGAACTGGGTGCCGGGCTGGATGCGGGCTATGGATTCGGCGGCCCATGCCTTCATGCGCAATGAGGAGCGCCTTCAGAAACTGACCGCGAAGCCCTCGGAGATTGTCCGCCGCCAGTTTCGCGCCGCGCCCTATCCGCATGAGGACGCCGGCTGGATTGTCCGCGAAGCGGGCGAGGAGATCGCCATGTTCTCTTCCGACTTTCCGCATGTCGAAGGCGGCCGCAATCCGCTGAAACGGTTCGACCAGACGCTCGAAGGCCTGCCGGAACGCGCCATCAAGGCTTTCTATTCCGGCAACTTCATCGACATGATGGGGCAGGGCCTGGCCCCGGACCTGCGCGTGCCGGAACTGCAGCAGTCGGCCTGATCCTTTAAGGGACAGGTCAGCGCCTTAAGGGGGGATGGTAGATGGCAGACGAAGACCCGTCAGAGACGCGGGAGGCGAAACTCGCCCAACGCCGGGCGCGTGTAGAATACCTCGCCTTCATTGCCCAGATTGTCAGTGCCGTCGCCATCGTCATCTCGCTGATTTTTGTCGGCATCCAGTTGCATGAAGGGAATACGGTCACGCTGCGCAACGAATCCAATGCCACCATGGCGCAATGGTCGGCCTTCCGTGCCTCGATCTATTCAGACCGCAACACCGCGAAGGTGTTCCTGGCCGGAATGGAGGGGGCACCGCCGCTGGATGCGACGGACCAGCTGCGCTTTGGCTACATCATGCGTGAACATGCCTGGGCAACGTTCCAGATCTGGGACCGAACGAAACGCGGACTTGTACCGGGCGCAAACTTCGAGGTTGGCGCGGCGCCGGATTATCTGAAAGTGATCTGCACGCCGGGCGGTGCGGTTGTCTGGGCCGAGATCCGTAGCGAGATGCCCGCGCCCTTCATTGCAGACATGGACCGGATTGCAGAGGCTTACGCGCCTGCGCATCATGTAAGCTGCGTTGCGGAAGAATAGAGCGACCCTGAACTAGCTGTAGTCGGCGATCCGGCAGAGCAAATTGCCGCGGAATTCGAAGAAACTCGCGCCGCGGACCTTCACGGTTTCGCCAGCCTTGATGCCGTTCGGCAGGTCGACTGCTGCCTTGCCTTCGAATTCGATCTCGGCGGCAGCCTTGCCGGCGCCTGACACGACATTGATCAGCCGCTGGCGCCGGTAGGAAAAGGCATTTCCGGACAATTCGGCAACCTGGCGCATCATGTCCTTGCCGTCGAGGCGCATGGATCCGCCGGCATTGGAGATGTTTTCGAACACGACATCGTCGGTCACGCAGTCGAGCATGCCGTCAATGTCACGGGCGTTATAGCTTTGAATATAGCGGGCAATTACGTCGTCGAGCATGGGGCTGGGGCCTCCATATGTGTCTCCGGGAGCCCTTTCGGTCTGCCTGACAGGGGACCGGATGGCAACAGGCTTTGCGCATCGATAAGAAATGCGCCATAAGCCCGCCTCGAATTACGAGGAGCGAGAAAGCCATGGGCACACGGATTGCGATTGTCGGCGCGACAGGAAATGTCGGGCGTGAATTGCTGGCCATTCTGGACGAGCGCATGTTCCCGGCGGACGAAGTTTACGCCGTGGCCTCCCGCCGGTCGCTCGGCAAGGAAGTCTCCTATGGCGACCGCACGCTGAAATGCCAGGACATCGAAAGTTTCGACTTTTCCAAGGTCGATCTCGTCCTGATGTCGGCTGGCGGGTCCACCGCGAAACACTGGTGTCCGAAGATCGCCAAGGCCGGCGCTATCACCATCGACAATTCCTCCGCCTGGCGGATGGACCCGGACGTGCCGCTGGTCGTGCCGGAGTGCAATGGCGAAGCGGTGATGGACTACAAGAAGAAGATGATCATCGCGAACCCGAACTGCTCGACCGCGCAGCTCGTGGTGGCCCTGAAGCCGCTGCATGATGCCGTGGGCGTCAAGCGCGTCGTCGTCTCGACCTACCAGTCCGTCTCCGGCGCCGGCAAGGATGCCATGGACGAGCTGTGGAACCAGACGCGCGGCATCTATGTGAATGACGAACCGACGCCGGAGATCTTCCAGAAGGAAATCGCCTTCAACGTGATCCCGCAGATCGACGTCTTCATGGAGGACGGCTTCACAAAGGAAGAGTGGAAGATGCGCGTCGAGACGAAGAAGATCGTCGACGAGAGCATCGAGCTCGTCGCCACCTGTGTGCGTGTGCCGGTCTTTGTCGGCCACTCCGAAGCGGTCAGCGTGGAACTGAATGCACCGATGAGCGCGAAGGAAGCGCAGGACCTGCTGCGTGAAAGCCCCGGCATCATGCTGGTCGATGATCCGGAAGAAGACCTCTACATCACGCCGAAAGAGTGCGTCGGCGACTGGGCGACCTTCATCAGCCGCGTGCGCAAGGACCCGACCGTCGAGAACGGCCTGATGTTCTGGTGCGTCTCCGATAACCTCCGCAAGGGCGCGGCGCTGAACGCGATCCAGATCGCCGAGGAGCTCCTGAACCGCGGCGTCATCAAGCCGGAGAAACAACCGGCTGTGACGGACTAGTCCGTCTCCGAATCAAATTTCGCTTTGCGGGTCTCGACGGTGACGTTGAGGCCCGTTGCGCTTTTGAGATGAAGGTCGCGCTGCGGGAAGGGGATCTCAAGTTCGTATTTCTCCAGCGCCGTGTGCAGCGCCCAGTTATAGTCGGCGACGACGCGGGCCGGGCGGCTGACGGCAGCATCGGTTAGCCAGACGACGAGTTCGAATTCCAGTGCGCTGTCTCCGAACTTGGTCAGCCAGACCTGCGGCGTGCGGCCCGGCATGCCTTTCAGCGTCCACTCGACTTCCTCGGCGGCCTCGAGGCCTGCCTTGCGGACCAGTTCCTTGTCTGACCCATAAGCCACACCGAACGGCACACGCACGCGGCGGCGCGCTTCGCGATGGGTCCAGTTGATGACCTGCGCCTTGATGAACTCCTCGTTTGGCACGAGGATGTCGACATTGTCGTTCGTGGTGACGAGGGTGGAGCGGATATTGATCTCCCGCACAAGACCTGTGACGCCGGACTGAAGTTCGATGAAGTCGCCGACCTTTACAGACTTTTCGATCAGGATGATCAGGCCCGACACGAAGTTCGAGAAGATTGCCTGCAGACCGAAGCCGATACCGATGCCCAGCGTACCGGAGAGGATGGTCAGGGCCGTCAGGTTCACGCCCACAACCTGCAGCGCAATCAGGATGGCGATGATGATGAAGGCAATCTTCAGCACCTGGCCGAGCAGCCCGGCCATGGACGGTGTCAGCTTTTTTGAACTGCGCAGCTGTGCCTGGGCCGCGTCGCCCGCAATCCGGCCAAGCCAGAGGGCGAAGGCGGCGACCGCGAGGCTGGTCAGCAGGCGCAGGATGGAGAACTTCACCCCGCCGAGTTCGATGATGGTGGAATCGAGCGACTGCGTCACCGGCTGCAGCAGCCGCAGGATGTAGAGTGCCGCGATCAGCCAGGCGAGCAGGGCCAGCGTGTTCGCCACCATCCCGTCACGGATGTTCGATGTGATCAGCCGCACGATGATCCAGGCATTGAGCAGGCTGGCCGCGACGCGCAGGATCTCGTTGCGCAGGCCGAATTGCTCAAAGGCCGGGATCGTGACCCAGAGCAGGAGCGCGGTCACGACCGGCCAGACAATCCGGGCGGAGGAAATGGAGGCGTGGAACAACACGTCCGGCCGCTCGCGGCTGGCAGCCAGTTTCTTCAGCCTTGTAACAGGGACGCGAGACAGGAAAAAGCCGGCGATCCCTGCAATGACGATTGCCAGGAATTGCCAGAGCGAGGCGTAGGAAACGAACTCGGCGGCCAGCTTGACCAGATCATCCTGGATGGAATGAAGCACATCCTGGAACTTCAGCGAGTTCAGCAGGGACGGGGATGTTTCTTCTTCCATCGGGCGGGCATATCTCCGGGCGTTACGTGACTGTTTCTTCTTGAAATCTAGACGATGCGCGGCTCAAGGCAACCAAAGCCGGATTTCGTGACTATCCAAGGGGCAGCCGTGTTGATACAGCGCGGCGCATGTCTTCAAGCCAGCGTTTCGGATTTTTTGTCGGCCTGACGGCCTATTTCATCTGGGGCAGCCTGCCGCTGTACATCCGGGCGATGCGTCATGTCCTGCCGCAGGAATTGCTGGCGCACCGGGTCATCTGGTCCGTGCCGACCGCCGTGGTGCTAATCGCGCTGGCCGGGAACTGGCGGGATATCCGCGTCGCTTTCCAGCGGCATACGGCCAAATGGCTGCTGCTTTCCGGCCTGATCATCGGGCTGAACTGGGGCGTGTATATCTGGGCGGTGAATGCCGACCGGACGATCGAGGCTTCGCTTGGCTATTTCATCAATCCACTGGTGAGCGTGCTGTTCGGCATGGTGTTCTTTGCCGAGAAGCTGCGCCCGGCCCAATGGGCATCGGTCGGAATCGCGGCGGTGGGGGTTGGCGTTGTGACGTTCGCTTACGGGCATGTGCCGTGGATTGCCCTGTTCCTCTGCATGAGTTTTGCGTCCTATGGCGTCATCCGGAAGAAGGTCGCGGTCGACAGCCGGGCAGGGTTCCTGATGGAAGTCGTCGTGCTTGTCCCTCTGGCGGTCGGCTGGCTTGTCTGGTTCGTGCAGCAGCCGGATGGCCGCCCGATGGGGCAGGGCGGATGGGATATTCCGCTGCTGATGGCGGCGGGTCCGATCACGGCCTTCCCGCTGATCCTGTTCGCGCTGGCGGCCAAGCGCCTCAAATTGTCGACCATCGGCATGATGCAATATATCGGGCCGAGCATTCAGTTCCTGATCGCGGTCTTCATTTTCCGGGAGCCATTTGGCATGACGCTGGCCATCGCGTTCGGCTTCATCTGGCTGGCGCTGGCCGTGTTCACCGTCGATTCCATGGTAGGCGAGGCAAAGGCCCGCCGGCTGGCCCGCGCGGCGCGGCCTGCCTGATAGCGGGACAAAAAAGCCCCGGAGCCAGGGGAACAGGCACCGGGGCGTATCAGTTTCTGACAGATAGTGATGGGTTTCCTATCTGAGGCCGTATCCTGCAATAAATGCGCCAGATCGCGAGACACAGGACAAATCAGGCGCGTGAGGTGGACATCGCGATCCAGAGCGCCACGACAGCGAGCGCGAGGCCAAAACATATCCGCGCAGCAAATGAGGTACGCCACTTTTCCAGAACTCCGCCAAGTCCATCCGCCACCAGGACGATGGTTACATGGACAATCAGGGAGAGGAGGATGTGCAGGCCGCCGAGCGCCAGGATCTGCAGCCAGAGATGCCCGAGCCGTGGATCGGCGAACTGGCCGACGACCAGAAGGTAGAAGACCAGCGCCTTGGGGTTCAGCAAATTGGCGATCAGGCCGCGCCGGAAGCCCGCCAGCTTGTTCGCCATGGCGGGCGGCGCCGAGCCGTCGTCGCTGAAGGCTTCCCAGGCGAGATAGAGCATGAAGGCCACGCCGCCCCAACGCAGTGCTTCGTAAAGCGTCACCGATCCGGCGAGGAGGGCAGAGAGGCCCGTCGCAGCCGCCAGCAGTTGGATGGCGAGCCCGAGCGTAATCCCCGCCACCGCCTTCATGCCATGTTGCCGGCCAGCGCGCGCCGACAGGGTGGCGAGCCAGCCCATGTTCGGGCCGGGCGTCAGTTCCACGGCCAGCATGGCAACGATGAAAGCAGGCCAGTCGAGCGAGGCAAACATGTCAGAGGGCTGCGTAGACGGCTTCGACGAGGCGAACGGCGCGCGGATCCCCGACCAGCACGTTCGATTGCCGGTTCATGACATAGGCGCAGGTCAATTCAGCATCCGGATCGGACACGGCCATCGACCCGCCCCAGCCGGAATGGCCGAGTGTGGCTGGGTTTGGTCCGAACAGGCCGTGCGTGTTCAGCATGATGCCGGCGCCGAAGCTGGTCTCCAGCGGCAGCACAAGATCGGGTCCGTGGGTGCGCGGGCGTATCAGGTCTTCGAAGATGCCGTCGCGCAGCTTGCCGCCGCCATTGCGGGCATAGTGATGGTAAATCGCGCCAACGCTTTCGGCGGTGCCATGACCGTTGGCGGACGGAATTTCGATCTCACGCCAGATGGCGCCGCCCCGGTTTGGTGCGGACCATTTGTAGACGAAGGCCGCCTTCCGGTAGTCGTTCAGCTCACCAAGGTCTGCGAGGGCGCTCGGGCGTTTGATGTCGGCGCAGCGGCCATGTTCGCTGGCGGGCAGGCCGATATGGAAATCCACATCCCCGAACATCGACTTCAGTGTCGTGCCGAGCGTTTCCCCGCTGATGCGGCGGGCGATCTCCCCGGCGATGTAGCCCCAGGTCAGCGGGTGGTAGCCGTGCGCCGTGCCCGGCGGCCACATCGGGGCAAGCGCTGCGATGGCAGCCGCGCAGGCAGGCGGGTCCAGCCAGAGTTCGGGGTCGATCTCTTCCGGGAAACCGGGCAGGCCGGCCTGATGGCTGAGGGCCTGTCCGATCGTGACAGCCTCTTTTCCGTTCGCGGCAAATTCCGGCCAGATGGACGCGACCGGGGTTTCATAGCCATCCGGCAGCGTGTCGACGAGGGAGGCGAGGACGAAGGCGGCGATGCCCTTGGTGGTCGAATAGACCGGCACCAGCGTCTCGGCGCCCCACGGCACAGATTTCTGCCGGTCGGCCCAGCCACCCAGCAGCGAGGCGACCAGCTCGCCCCGGTGATAGACGGCGAAGCCGGCGCCCAGTTCGTCCATATCTCTGAAGTTCGCTTCGAACACGTCACGGACGTTTTCGAGGCCAGCGGCCGTGAAGCCGGAAATCGGGAAGTCAGTCATGCCCCGGCCATACGGCCTAATCCGCGCTGTTGTCGAGGCTGTTTGCTGCCTGTTTCACCGCCCGCGCATCATCCATTTCCTGCAGGAAGTCTTCCAGCTCGATCTGCCATTCGAACACTTGCCGCAGGCCGAATTCCGTCTCGCCCCGGAACTCCTGCTGCAGGCGGAGGCACACGACCTGTCCGAACCATTTCTCTTCGGCAAAGGCTGTGGTGTCCCGGTAACCGGCATTGTGTGTGTTGGCGATTTCCAGCGCTTCGATGCGCGAAAAGTCCGCCATCTCATGGCAGGACACATAGCGAAGCGCGCGGCATGCATTCTGCGGTCCTTCGCAATCGCTGAGCGCTACATCGAAAGCCTGGCCAAGCATCTCCCCGGTCAGCACCGGGTGGCCGTCCTCGTAGGAAATTTCCATGGCTTCGGCGCCATACTTCGCGAGTTCGTCGCGCAGCTGGTTGGCCGTCACCAATTCGGCAAACGCTGGCGGGGCGAGGCTTGCAGCCATCAGGAGGAGAGAGAGCGTGAAGCGCCGGGCCATGGAAGCCTGCCGATGTGTCTGGACTGAAGGCCCGAGCTAAACGGTTTTCCATGTCTGAAGCAATTGCCGCAGTTGCACCCGCAGCAGTGCGAGGCGATAGTCCGCGCGTTTGAAAAGGGATTGAACGACCATGGCTTCACAGACGCACCGCCCGCGCCGCTCCTGTCTCTACATGCCCGGCGCCAATGAACGGGCCCTGGAAAAGGCCCGCGGCCTGCCGGCTGACACGCTGTTGCTGGATCTGGAAGACGCTGTTGCACCGGACGCGAAGCTTACCGCGCGCGAAGCTATCCTCAGCGCCGTGAAACAGGGCGGATATGGCTACCGCGAGATTGTCATCCGCATGAACGGGCTCGCCACCGAATGGGGCGCCGATGACTTGAAAATGGCGGTTTCCAGCGGCGCAAAGGCCGTTTTGGCGCCGAAGGTCGAATCTGCTGCCGATATTCACGCGCTCGACAAAGCGCTGACCGAGGCGGGCGCACCTGCCGATTTCGGCCTCTGGGTGATGATCGAAATGCCGAAAGCGATCCTGCATATCGAGGAAATCGCCGCCACCGCAGCCGAGACACGCCTCACCACTTTCGTGATGGGCACCAATGACCTGGCCAAGGAATACCGGGCCCGGATGACGCGCGATCGTATCGCCTTCCAGACAGCGCTGCAGCTGACCATCGCGGCGGCCCGCGCCTATGGCGTCACCGCCATCGATGGCGTCTTCAACGACATCAAGGACGAGGACGGCCTGATCTTCGAATGCGAACAGGGCCGCGACCTCGGCTTTGACGGCAAGACGCTGATCCACCCGTCGCAGCTGGACACCGCCAACCGTGTCTTCGCGCCGAGCCATAATGACGTCGAACAGGCGAAAGCCGTGATCGAAGCCTTCGCCGACCCGGCCAATGCCGGCAAGGGCGTGCTGAAAGTGAACGGCAAGATGACCGAGCTGCTCCACTTGGACGAAGCCCGCCGTACCGTCGCCATGGACGAGGCCATCCGCGCCTTCGAAACGGCCTGAGCGGGGAGGGGGAGAATCTGATGAGCTACACCATTCTGCACAATCCGAACTGCTCGACCTCCCGCAAGGGGCTGGACCTGCTGAAGGAAGCAGGTGTCGAGCCTGAGGTGCGCAAATACATGAACGCCACCGAGCGGCTTTCGGTCGAGGAACTGAAAGACATCGCGAAAAAGATGGGTGGCGTCTCCCCGCGAGCGTTCATGCGCGCCAAGGATGCGCTCGCCGCCGGGATCGATGCGGATTCCAGCGATGAGGCGATTTTCGAGGCCATGGCGGAGAACCCGAAGCTGATCCAGCGCCCGATCGGCATCAAGGGCAAGAAGGCCGTCCTCGGCCGTCCGCCGGAAGACCTGCTTAAACTCGTCTGAGACCTGCGAAATCGGACCAAATCGGCCCGATTCGATCAAATTTCATCGATTTCTGTCGCCACATATAAGCCATTCGGCGCGAGACTGGCGTCATGATGACGATGACCCTTCTCGCCGTGGCGGCCATGAGCCTTGCCTTTGCCGGTTTCTGCTTGTTCGGCCTGCCTTACATGATTGCGGGGCCGCGCGTGCTGGACCAGCTGCGCGGGCGCCTGACGGACAAGGCGCTGCTGGCCGGCCTGGTAACTGCGGCGATTTCGCTGGTTTGGGTGCTTCAGGCGTCTCCGGCCTTGATTTCACATGGGCCGAGCGTGCAGGTAGTCGCCGATCAGATGACGGGCGGCAGCTGGCAGGTCTAAGCCGGACGCAGCCCCGCAAGCGAGGCTGCCATGACCGCACAGACCAAATCCAATCCCGGCAATTATTTCGAAGATTTCTCGATCGGCATGGAGCTTGTCCATGCGACGCCCCAGACGGTGACGGAAGGCGACATCGCGCTCTACCGGGCGCTGACCGGGAACCGCTACGCCCAGTATTCCTCGGCAGAGTTCGCAAAGGCTGCCGGCCTGCCGGGCCTCGCCATCGACCCGATCCATGCATTCCACGTCGTGTTCGGCAAATCCGTGCCGGACATCTCGCTCAACGCCGTGGCGAACCTTGGCTATGCCGACGGCCGCATCCGCCGTCCGATCATGCCGGGCGACACGCTGAATACCGTGTCCGAAGTCATCGGCATGAAGGAAAACTCCAACAAGCGCACCGGTGTCGTCTGGGTCCGCACGCGCGGCTTCAACCAGAATGGCATCGAAGTGATGTCCTTCGTGCGCTGGGTGATGGTGAACAAGTGGGAAGAGGACGCCGCTGTGCCGCCCGCCCATATTCCGGACCTGCCGGACGCCGTGCCGGGCAGCGAGCTCGAAGGCTTCGCCCCGATGGAGGACTGGGACTTCTCGCTCGCGGGCTCGCCCTACGGCTATGAAGACTATGAGATTGGCGAGAAGATCAATCACGTCGACGGCATGACGGTGGAAGAGGCCGAGCACCAGATTGCGACGCGCCTTTATCAGAACACCGCGAAAGTCCATTTCGACGCCCACGGCCAGAAATCCAGCCGCTTCGGCAAGCGCCTCATCTATGGCGGCGTGGTGATCTCGATTGCCCGGTCGCTCGCCTTCAACGGCCTTGCCAATGCGGGCCAGGTGCTGGCCATCAATGCCGGCACGCATGCCAGCCCGCTTTTCGCCGGTGACACGATCTATGCGTGGAGCGAAGTGCTGGACAAGACAGAGCTGTCTGACAAGGCAGGGGCCCTGCGCCTTCGCCTCGTGGCTGTGAAGGACCAGGACCCCGGCGCCTTCGCCTACAAGACCGGCGACGGCAAATACGCTGACGGCGTGCTGCTCGACTTCGACTATTGGGCGGCCATTCCCAAGCGCAGCGGCCGTTGATCTTCCGGAAGGGCGGCCCCGCGCCTATATGCACGCCATGAGCGGGTATGGCCCTTTTGACGGATTTACACTGGTGGCCATCGCGCTTGCGGTGATCCTGTCGGCCCTGGTGAGCCTGATCGGCACATCGGGCCGCAAACGGAACATTGCGCTCGGCGAGGCACAGGTCGGTGATCTCGCCGAGATGACCGGTATCCGGGATCCCAAACGCCTGCAGGAAGTCTTCGGTCCGCCGGATATGGGCCGCGTCTGGCGCAGCGTAACCTTGCTGGACGTTCGCCGCGCCCGCACGCCGGAAGGCTGGCTGATGTCGTCAGACCTGGTCGACTATGCCTGTATCGCCGCGGCAGTGACGGCGCTGATGGCGCCTTTCCGGCTGATGCCAGCAATTCTTTTGCTGGCGCTTGGCATTCAGGTTGCGGGCTGGATCGTCTCGACGCGGCTGCCGCGATAGGGCAATAGAGCCCGCTACGCAGAATCCTGAAAACCGGAGCCGGATGCGCACATGAAGATCTGGAAGATGAACGGGGCGGGCAATGCATTTGCCATTTTTGACGCCCGGTCTGTGCCGTTCTCCCCGACGGAGGACCAGGTGCGCCAGCTGGCAGAGGAAATGAAAGCCGACCAGGTGATCGCGCTGGAGCGTGACGCTGCCCGCGACGTGTTCATGCGTATCTGGAACCGGGATGGCAGCGAAGTCTCGGCCTGCGGCAATGCCAGCCGCTGTGTCGGCCGTCTCCTTCTGGACGAGACCGGCAAGGACAAGATCACCATCCAGACCGAGGCCGACATGCTGCGCGCCTTCCGCGCCGAAGATGGCCTGATCACGGTGGACATGGGCTCGCCCCTGATGGGCTGGGAAGACATTCCGCTGGCGGAAAAGATGGATGTGCGGGGCGTCGACGTTAAAATCGGACCGATGGATAACCCTATCCTGTCGCGTCCGGCAGTTGTTTCCATGGGCAATCCGCACGCGGTGTTCTTCGTGTCCGATGTGGACGCCTATGACATCCCGGCGCTGGGGCCATTGGTGGAATGGCACCCGTTGTTTCCGGAAGGCACCAATGTCGGCTTTGCGCAGGTGATTGACCGGAACACGATCCGCCTGCGCGTCTGGGAGCGCGGGGCAGGGCTGACCAAGGCCTGCGGTACCGGCGCCTGCGCGGCGCTTGTCTGCGCGGCGCGTGCAAAGCTCACCGAACGCAAGGCGAAGCTGATCCTCGATGGCGGGGAATTGCTGATCGAATGGCGCGAAAGCGAC
>NZ_AWFE01000075.1:0-36635 GCF_003263315.1 Hyphomonas sp. GM-8P | reverse complement strand
CCCGCCGCCGGCAACACCGGAGGCAGGTCCTGCGGTGCCACCCGGCGCGCCCGGCCCTCCGCCGCCCGGCACGCCGGTGACAGACCCATACGGCGCGGGCGACCAGCCGACCGACACGGACACAGACACACCGGACACAGGGCCAATCGATACGGATACGGATGCCAGCATGGATACGCCGGACGCAGGCACACCCGATACCGGCACGCCAGATACAGACGCACCAGATACAGATTCGCCAGACACGAGTGCGCCTGATACCGATCCCGGCACGGACACGCCGACCGACACACCCGCGGATACACCGGACGATTCAACAGATACGGCTGACACCGACACGACCTCGCCAACAAACACGCCGGATACAACCGAGCCGCCAGCGCCTGTCGAACCCGCCTTCTCCTTCTATGGTCCGGGCGCCCTTCTGCCAGGCACCGGCGAGGGGGCCGGAGAGGAAACGATCTTCGCGCCGGACATGGTTTTCCCGATCAAGGACTCCCCGGCCTATTTGCAATCCATGGTCTTCACCTTCGGCGGCGGCATGGTCGGCGGCGACCAGTGCGACGAACGGAATTTCGAATATCCGTGGCGGGACAATTTCTGCGAAACACGCACATCGAACCGGAATTCGGCTTATTGCCCGCGCAGTAAGATCCATCAGGGCCAGGATATCCGCGTCGGCACACCCGCCAGTTGCCAGTCAGAGCGCTCCACATCCGCAGCGGATCGCGACGCGCATGAGGTCGTGGCCGTGGAAGACGGCGTCATCTCCAATGTCGGCTCCTACAGCGTGAACCTCCGCTCCGGCGGGCGGATCTACAAATACCTGCACCTCAACATGAAGAAGCTCTCCGTTTCCATCGGCGACACGGTGCAGGCAGGCGATACGATCGGCTATGTCTCGAACGATTTCGGCGGCACGCCGACTGTGTTGCACCTGCATTTCGAGATCACGCAGAACAATGGCAGCGGCGGCTGGGATTATGTCCCGCCCTACACGTCACTGGTTGCCGCCTATGAACGGCGCGAGAACGGCCCCGGCGAACTGATCGACGATGGCGATGTCGCGATTGCATCCGTGCCGGCCTTCGTGATCCCCGAAGGCGTCGAGATCATCGAATAGGGTCTGGTTCAGACTGTCTGGCTCAAGCAGGCCGGAAAGTCAGCGCCACGCCATTATTGCACCAGCGCTGGCCCGTCGGCGCAGGCCCGTCATTGAAGACGTGGCCCTGATGGCCGAGGCAGCGCGCGCAGTGATATTCCGTGCGCGTATAGAACAGCGTGTGGTCGTCCTTGGTACCCATGGCGCCCGGCAGCGGTTTCCAGAAGCTTGGCCAGCCTGTGCCGGAATCGAACTTTGTTTCGGACGAGAAGAGCGGCAGATCACACCCGGCGCAGTGATAGGTACCTTCGCGTTTCTCATGCTCCAGCGGTGAGGTGAACGGACGCTCGGTGCTTTCCTGGCGCAGCACGGCGAATGCCTTCGGATCCAGCCGGTCTTTCCACTCTGCCTCTGTTACCTTGCGCCATTCGCTGCTGGCATAAGGATCGCCGCCCTCGCCGTTCGCTTCCGGCTCTGCAACCGCATTGCTGGAGCCGCCGGAACAGGCAGCAATCACGAGAGAAGCGGTGCCTGCAAACAGGAGGCCGCGGCGGGACAGCATGGAAGTCGTCGGTTTCATGCCCTTTCCCTACATCCGAAGGTCCCTCGCAGGCGACACAAATTCACGTGAGATTGTGTGAGAGGCTTCAAACGCCGCCATCGACCCAGACTTCGCCTGACAGATCGTCCAGCTTGTCCTGGAAATGCGCCCGCACGTCTTCCACGGCCTGGTTATAGACCGCCGGGCCCATCTGTTTCAGCATCAGTTCGATAATGGCTTCGGCGCGGAAGCCGCTGAGGTCCTCGTCGAACTCCTCCGCGAACAGGCGCCGCAGGTGACCTGCAAGCGCCTCACGCCGGTCATCCGAGAGGGTCAGCGGTTTCATGCGTCCGGTTTAGCACCATTCTGGTTCCGGCCGAAATTCACCGCGCCGGAATCCTGCCCGGCATCGATGACGGCCTTGCGGATCGTCCGGGCACGGGTGAACTCCTGCATCAGGAAATCGCCATCGCCCCAGCGGATCGCCCGCTGCAGGGCGGCCAGGTCTTCGGAAAATCGCCCGAGGCATTCCAGCACGGCTTCCTTGTTATTCAGGAACACGTCGCGCCACATCACCGGATCCGACGCCGCGATACGGGTGAAGTCCCGGAAACCGCCAGCGGAGAATTTCACCACTTCGCCCTGCTCAACCGTCTCCATGTCGAAGGCCGTGGAGACAATATTGAACGCGATCAGGTGCGGCAGGTGGGAGGTGATGGCCAGCACGCGGTCATGGCGGCCGGCATCCATGGTTTCCACCTTCGAGCCCAGCGCCCGCCAAAAGGCTTTCAGCTGTTCGGCCGCGGCCTCATAGGCCTCCCCTTTCCCGCTCTGCGGCGTGAGGATGTACCAGGCATTGCGGAACAAGGTGGGGAAGCCGGCTTCCGGCCCCGATTGCTCCGTGCCCGCCACGGGGTGGCCTGGAATGACGAACACCCGCCCATCATCGGCAGATGCCAACGCCTCGGCAGCCTGCTTCTTCACCGAGCCCACATCCGACAGGATCGCGCCTGCCTTCATATGCGGCACAGCGGCCTGCGCCACCGGTGCCAGCGCGCCGACCGGCACACACAGGATCACGCAATCTGCATCCTTCACCGCTTCGGCGAGCGTTCCGGTCACATTTCCGAGATCGAGCCCCTCTGCGCGGGCCCGCACATCGTCACTGACATCATAGAGCGAGACGGCCCCGGCGGCGTCATAAGCCGTTGCGGCCCGCGCGATGGAAGAACCAATAAGGCCAACGCCGACAATGGCGATCCGCTCGAAAATGGGGTCAGACATCTGGGGGTATTCCATCTTGCGAATTACAGCTCGCTCTGGTGGGCAATCGGGCCCCGCCCGTCAAGTGCCGCCCGGCGCCCGCGTGCCATCTGTCGCATTGAAGTCTGCGCCTCTGGGCACGATGTGTCGGCCGAGCCCCCCGGAGACCGCCCATGTCCAAACCGTCCCCCATCCTGTCCGGCCTGAAGCTGAAATGCGGCAATTGCGGCGAAGGCAAGCTGTTCAAAAGCTATCTGAAGCTGAACGACGCCTGCCCTGTCTGCGGACGGGAAATGAGCAATGACGACACCGCTGATGGCCCGGCCTTCTTCGTCGGGTTCGGCGTGCTGATCCTGGCCGCGCCATTCATGTTCATCGTGCCCCTGATTCCGATGCCGCTGGGCCTCAAGATCCTGGCCTTTCTCGTGATGTCCGCAATCATGATCGGCCTAATCCTGGCGCTACTGCCCATCGCCAAGGCGATCCTGCTGAATCTGCAGCTGCACCACGGCGCGACCGAGGTTAAAGCGACAGATGTCAAAGCAAGCGATGTCGACGCGGATGCAAACGCTTCCTGAGGCGTTTGCCCTAGCCTGAAACGGCCAGTTCGTCGCGTTCGCCCGTGCGGATGCGGATGACAGACCCGAGATCCAGGATGAAGATCTTCCCGTCGCCGATCGTGCCGGTGTTGGCTGCCTGGGTGATGGCATCGGCAAACCGTTCGGCGGCATCGTCCGGACAGGCAACCTCGACCTTCACTTTCGGAAGCAGGCGAACCTCGTATTCGGCACCGCGATACACCTCGGTTTTGCCGAGCTGGCGGCCATAACCACGGACCTCTGAAACGGTCAGTCCGGTGGCCCCGACTTCGGAAAGCGCGTCGATCACCGCGTCGAGCCGGCTGGGCTTGAAAATGGCTGTGACAAGCTTCATGGCGCTTCCCCTAACAGTTGCTGCAGTTGCGAAGTATCTGCCGCTTATATGACACGTCAATGACTTTCGCGTTTTGGAGAAGGCACAGGACGGGGAATCCGTACCTTTTCGGTAACAGGTGCGGGCGCCCCGCCGCCCGGTTGGGCATAGAGCCGCTTGACCGCTTCAACCAGGACGACCCCGCCAAAGCCGGGCGTGATCAGACTGCCAATCGCTTCCCAGCCCTCAGCCGCCGAGGTGACGAGCCCTGCCGACACAGGCGGCATGTAGAGCGCACTGGTCGAGGCGGTGACCTGAAACAGGCCAGACGACAACAGGTTCATCAGCTGCGACCGGGTCCACGGCCGGCCCTGGCCGAACGGTGTGCGCGTCGCCCGTGACCACAGCCCGCCCCGGTTCGCCGCCGCCAGCACGATACGGCCTTCCGGCGCTGTGATGCGCCAGATCTCACGCAGATAGGTGCGCGGATTGCCCGTCTCCTCCAGCCCGTGCAGCACAATCACCCGGTCGAACATGCCGTCCGGAAAGGGCAGCCGGTCGTCGCCCACACCGACGCTGGCATTGCCGCGACCGGAATAATCCCACTTCACGGGCCCATGTTCGAGCGGCACGGCAGCGACGATCCGCGACGGCGCGTCGCCGAACGCGTCCAGCACGGGAATGGCAAAGCCGAGCCCCAGCAGAGACAGGCCCCGCGCCTCACCCCACAGATCCGTCAGCTTGCCGGACAGGATGCGCGTCGCCGCTTGCCCCAGCGGGGCGGAGTAAAAGCGTTCGAGCGTGACAGCATCCTGACGCATGGGTTTCCCTGTGCTAGGCCAGTCTTCAGGAGACAAAGATGACCAAGATCACCCTCGACGTACACCGATTTCCCTGCCTGAACGATAATTACGGCTATCTCGTGCATGAAGCCTATTCCGGCGAGACAGCCGCCATCGACACGCCCGACGCCGACAAGTACCTGGCCGAGGCGAAGCGGATGGGCTGGCACATCACCCACATCTTCAACACCCACTGGCACCCCGATCATGCCGGCGGCAATCTGAAGATCAAGGACGCGACGGACTGCACGATCTACGGCCCGGCGGGCGAAGCGGAAAAGATCCCCGGCATCAATGTGAAGCTTAAGGAAGGCGACACGGTGGAGTTCGGCCGCGCCACCGCCCGCGTGCTGGATGTACCGGGCCACACGCTGGGCCACATCGCCTATCACTTCGCGGAGCAGGAGACGGCCTTTGTCGGCGACGCCCTCTTCGCCCTCGGCTGCGGACGCGTCTTCGAAGGCACGATGGAGATGATGTGGAACAGCCTCTCCAAGCTCAAAGCCCTGCCGCCGGAAACGCTGATCTATTGCGCGCATGAATACACGCAGGCCAATGCCCGCTTTGCCGAGACGATCGAGACCGGCAATGCGAAACTGACCGACTATGTGAAAGAGATCGACGACCGCCGCGCCAGGGGCCTGCCAACGGTGCCGACGAGGCTCAACCTGGAACTCGCCACCAACCCCTTCCTGCGCGCCGACGTGCCGGAACTCCAGGCCGCCATGGGCCACCCCGGCGACGCCGTCGCCACCTTCGCCGAAATCCGCGGCCGCAAGGACCGGTTCTGATGCAGGCCATCTCCGGCGATCTCGGCGCGCGGGAGGTGATCCGCCTCCTGAACATGGCGCCGCATCCGGAGGGCGGGCATTATGTGGAGACGTTCCGTGCCGCTGCAGCTGAAGGCGAGCGCCCAACCTCCACGCTGATTCATTTCCTGCTGCAGGCAGATGAAGTCTCGGCCTGGCACCGGGTGGATGCCGACGAGATCTGGCTGTGGCAGGCAGGCGGGCCGCTGGTGCTGACCACCGCGACCCCGGAGGGCACAGCGCCGCGTGCCGTCACGCTCGGGCCTGACCTTCGGTCGGGACAGTCGCTGCAAGGTATCGTACTGGCGCATCACTGGCAGGCCGCCGAAACATTGGGCGCATGGACGCTGCTCTCCTGCGTCGTGGCGCCGGGCTTTGACTTTGCAGGCTTTGAACTCGCGCCGGAAAACTGGCGCCCGAAAGCCTAGCCGCGCAGACGCATGGCAAGCCCGATCAGCGGCACCATCAGAGCTGTCGCGAACTTCTCTCCCGGCGTCTTTGCGAATTTCCGGAAATAGCGCTTCAGGCTCTTCACCTTGTGACCCTGCACAAATGCCGAAGGCGCATCTGACGTGGACGAGTAATGCAGCGCCCCTGCCTTAGGCTGGTAAGTGACCGAGCCGCCTGCCTCAATCGCCCGGCGGCACAGGTCTACATCCTCAACATGCAGGAAATAGGCTTCATCAAACCCGCCGAGCGCTTCGTAATCGTCCCGGCGGATCAGGAAGAAGGCACCCGTGATCGCGCCGACGCACACCGGGCCATCCGGTTCCGGCGTCCCGTCCAGCGCCCATTGGCCAAGGCCAATCGCGTTCCACAGGGTGAGCGTGTTGCGGCGCGCGCCGCGCTCTTCCTGCCCTTTCAGGTCGAAGATCCGTCCCCCGACGATGGCGGGCCGGGGCGCATCCTGCAGCGCCTCCACCATCGGTCCCATCGCACCGCGCTTGATCACGCAGTCCGGATTGCAGGCGAGCAGCAAGTCGCCGCCGGCCTTTTCCGCCGCCCGGTTCATCGCCGTGCCGAAGCCCGGATTGCCGCCCTTGCGGATCAGGAACGCTTTCGGGCAATCGGCCACGAACTGATCGATCCAGGCTTCGTCGGCGGGCGGGTTTCCATTGTCCACAATGACGATCTCGGTGATGTCCGGATCGCCTTTCAGGGCGTAGAGGCATTCATGCAGGCGCGGCCCGGTCCGGTAGGACACGACCAGCGCGCTGATGGTCGGCAGCGCACTCACAGCGACTCCCGGCGGCGTTTTGCCAGCAGGATGATCGCGATCGCGGCCAGCGCCACGCTCGACCAGAATGCCTCGTTCCACATATTGTAGGCGAAGTTGAACAGGCTGAAGGCGACGCCCGTGACACCGGCAATGGCGAAGCGGACATCCTCGCGCAGCTTGCCCGGTTCCGGCAGGCGGAAGCCCAGCAGGACCAGCGAAAAGGCGAGCAGAATCGCCCCGATCATCCCCGTCTCGGCCCAGATCTGCAGCGGCATATTGTGCGGATGCCCCGGCACGACTTTGTAATAGGCCCAGAAGTCCGGCAGGTGCGCCAGCCAGTCCGGATGGTCGGCATAGGTCTCCTCCCAGGTCTTCGAGGCGGAGATACCGTGTCCGATGAAGGGCCGCTCGGCAATCTTTTCGATCACCACGTGCCAGGCCCAGGCCCGCGACTGGAACGAGCCAGGCAGGTGGAGATTGTAGGCTTCCAGCAGCCGCAGCACCGTGCCGATCAGCATGGGGGCTGAGGCAACATAGGCACCGATGCCGGTGAACAGGATCCGGAAGCCGAGCTTCGGCAGGGCCTGTACCAGGCCGATCGCCAGCATCATGAACACCATGCCGATCACGGCGCTCTGCGAGTCGACCCGCGTGAAGAATAGAAGGCTCGCCACGACCAGAAGGGCCACCACAGGCTTCCAGAAGAATTGCGGGCGGGCGGAGAGATAAGCGATCAGGATCGGCAGGATCAGCGCAAAGGCATTTGCGTTGCGCCCCAGATTCTGGACGCCCGACATGACCTCATTCGGATCGGTGCCGTAGACCGCCTTCAGCAACGGGCCTGAGAAAATCACCGTTACCGCCAGGATCAGGCCCTGCGTCGCAAAGGCGCCCAGCATGACGCGGGTCGATACCTGCGCGCTGCCATCCGCAATGCGCATGGCCCCGCCGATGGCCAGCAAGGCGAAGGCCGCGGCGAGGAAAACCCGCACACTGGTCGCCTTCACTGCAAAATTGCCTTCCAGCAGGCTGCCGCTGGTAAATCCGGTAGAGACAGGCGACCACGCCTCCCCGACCACGACCCAGATCACGAACAGGATGGCCGGTATGGCATAAATGGCCGGCGGCCATTTCGGCCGGGCGAGCGCCAGGGCCGGAAGGGCGGCCAGCCCCAGAAGCGGGGCATAACCCTGCCCGCCGAGCAGGCCCATGACCGGCCAGAGCACAAAGGCAGCTGCAAGCACGGGCGCGTAGGACATGAGTCGCACTCTTCTTCTACTCGCCCCGTTTGTCAGCTGCCCAGATCCAGCCGTTCAGAATCGTCTCAGGCCTTCAGGTCCGGCGCAAGGCCTTCCTGCGACAAGAGCGTGGCTGCTTCGTCCAGCGCAATGATCTGCTGGCCGTTCGAGCCGAGCCGGCGCAGCGCCAGCGTCCGCTCTTCCGCCTCACGCCCGCCGACGACGGCAATCACCGGTACTTTCTGCAGCGAATGCTCGCGGACCTTGTAGTTGATCTTCTCATTGCGAAGATCCGTCTCCACGCGCAGACCCGCCTTGCGAAGGGCAGCCGCCGCCTCCTCGGCATATTCGTTCGCAGCGTCCGTAATGGCAGCCACGACAACCTGAACCGGCGAGAGCCACATCGGGAAGGCCCCGGCATAGTTCTCGATCAGGATGCCCATGAACCGTTCGAACGTGCCGAACACGGCGCGATGCAGCATGACCGGACGGTGCTTGCCGCCATCGGAGCCTGTATATTCCGCATCGAGACGTTCCGGCAGCACATAGTCCAGCTGGAACGTGCCGCACTGCCACGTCCGCCCGATGGCGTCCGTCAGGTGGAATTCGAGTTTCGGGCCATAGAACGCGCCCTCGCCTTCCGCGATCTCGAATTCGAGACCGGCTTCCGCCAGGGCGTCGGCCAGCGCCTTTTCGGCACGGTCCCAGTTCTCGTCCGTCCCGCCGCGCACGTCCGGTCGCGTGGCCAGCTTGTAGGAAATCTCCGTCAGGCCGAAATCATTGTAGACGCGGGAGAAGAGGTTCAGGAAGCGCAGCGTCTCTTCACCGATCTGGTCTTCCCGGCAGAAGATGTGCGCATCGTCCTGCGTCATCTGGCGCACGCGCATCAGGCCGTGCAGCGCGCCATGGGCCTCGTTCCGGTGACAGCAGCCGAACTCCGCCATGCGGATTGGCAGGTCGCGGTAGGACCGCTGGGCATGCTTGAAGATCTGCACGTGCGCCGGGCAGTTCATCGGCTTCAGTGCCATCAGGCTCGTCTCGGCCGGTATCTTCACCTCGTCTTCATCCGTGTTCGGAATGAAGTCCGGCACCACAAACATGTTCTCGCGGAACTTGTCCCAGTGGCCGGATTTTTCCCAGAACACGGAATCGAGCAGCTGCGGCGTTTTCACTTCCGTGTAGCCGTCCTCATCCTGCCGGCGACGGATATAGGCCTCCAGCTGGCGCCAGATCATGAAACCTTTCGGGTGCCAGAAGACAGAGCCCTGCGCTTCGGGCTGCAGGTGGAACAGGTCCAGCTGCTGGCCAAGCTTCCGGTGGTCGCGCTTCTCGGCTTCTTCCAGACGGTGAAGATGGGCCTTCAGGTCCTTCTCGTTCGCCCAGGCCGTGCCGTACATGCGCTGCAGCATCTCGTTCTTGGAGTCGCCACGCCAATAGGCGCCTGCCAGCTTCATCAGCTTGAACGCCTTCGGCAGCTTGCCCGTCGATGGCAGGTGCGGGCCGCGGCAGAGGTCGAACCAGTCGCCCTGGCGATAGACCGTGATGGCCTCGCCCGGCGGGATGATGTCGTCGATGATCTGGGCCTTGTAGTCCTCGCCGATCTTCTTGAACGTCGCGATCGCTTCGTCCTTGTCCCAGACTTCGCGCACGATCGGGTAATCGGCGTCGATGATCTCGGACATCTTCTTTTCGATCTTCTCGAAATCGTCCGTGGAGAACGGCTCCTCGCGGGCAAAGTCGTAGTAGAAGCCATCATCGATGACCGGGCCGATCGTGACCTGGGAGTCCGGATAGAGTTCCTGCACCGCCTGCGCCAGCACGTGGGCGGCATCGTGGCGGATCAGCTCAAGGCCTTCCGGGTCGCGGTCGGTGATGATGGCGACATTCGCATCGCCTTCGAGGGGGCGGACAAGGTCCCACATCTCGCCGTCCACTTTGGCGGCGAGGGCCTTCTTGGCCAGGGATTTGGAAATGCTCTCGGCTACGTCCAGCGGCGAGGCGCCGTCGGCATATTCTCGCTCTGAGCCGTCGGGCAGCGTTACTTTGATCATCGGTCGTCTTCTTCGATTTCGGTCGCCCGCAGGGGGCGCAAATTCCAAGGGCCCGGAAAGCCTGTTGTAAAAGCCTTATGCGGCGGCTTGCTTAGCGCTTCTTTACCGCTTTTCCCACCCTCAAATCGGGCGGTCTGCAGTCAGGCGGCTTCCGGGAATGGGCCGAGCTCTAAATGGTCCATACATGGTGTTCTCGATGGTGTTCGGGCCAGATCAGACACACTGTTCAGGCCGCACCATTCGGGGCTCGGTTTCAGGGCTTTTGGCGGGTGCATGAGGCGGGCGCGCACGGATGTGCGGGCCGAAGGCGCGTCAGGCACCCCGGCGGGTTCGTGTGGTCAGAGCGGTGATCAGACGAAAATGCATGGCGGCGATATGTCATGCCTCCGGAGGTTTTTCAACCGGGTTGCAGGCCTGCCTCATCCTGTGCCCGCTCCAGTCACCATAGCGCCAGGGCTGCCAGGCCGGCACATCTGGCTTCGTCTCCGGCGGCGGGTCACAACCCATCGTGCCGCCTGGACGGCAGCGCAGGAATCGCGCCAGCGTCATCCAGAAGCCCGGCCACCAGCCGAAGCGGGAGACGCATTCAGCCCCGTACTCACTACAGGTTGGCGTGTGCTGGCACCGCGCGCCAAACGCCCACAACACCTGGCTCGGCCCATGCTTGTAGACCCAGAGCAGCCCGTAGGCGGCCCGGTGGCGCAGACTCTTACTCGGCGGCTGCACGAGCGGCGGCGCGCTTCT
Source organism: Hyphomonas sp. GM-8P (assembly GCF_003263315.1). Lineage (NCBI taxonomy): Bacteria > Pseudomonadati > Pseudomonadota > Alphaproteobacteria > Hyphomonadales > Hyphomonadaceae > Hyphomonas > Hyphomonas sp. GM-8P. The sequence goes on along the minus strand of NZ_AWFE01000075.1, from coordinate 25,914 downwards.
GCAGCGCTTCCTCGATGGCGGCTACGGCGGCTTCAAAGGCGAGCATGGTGGAGGTGTGGCGGGGCGGATAGTCGGCCACGGGCTCCAGGTGGCGCAGCTCCCAGAAGCGGCCTTCGGGCGGCGGGCCGCCGTCTTTCAGCATGGCTTTGAGAGCGTCACGCGCAGCGATGATCTCGGAGACCGGCGCCCCGACGGCGTGCTCTGCGAGGATCGACGTCGCGGCCTGCCCGAGGGCGCAAGCCTTTGGATCGACAGCGATTTCCGTGACAGTGTCACCCGCTTCGTCCAGCTTCAGATCGACATGCACGATCGAACCGCAGACGCGGGAGACCTTGGTCACAGAGCCTTCGGCATCGCCGAGCCGCCCGACATTCGGGATCTCTGCAGCCAGTTCGAGAATGCGGTTGTGGTAAAGCTCGCTCATCGCCGGCAAGATGGCCCTGCCCTTCCGCCAGTGCAAGGCGGCGAAAGGGCCGGAAGCCTCCCTAGACCCGGCGCCAGGTCGAACCGCCCGCCCCGTCCATGATCTCGATGCCTTCGGCGGCGAGTTCATTGCGGATCCGGTCGGCCTCAGCCCAGTCCTTGGCGGCGCGGGCATCGACCCGCGCCTGAACGCGGGCATCGATCCGGGCGTTTTCGTCATTGTCCCCGCCCTGCTCCCAGTCTTTCGGGGTCAGCGTCAGCAGGCCGAGCAACTTGCCGGCGCCGAGCAGGTTCGCTTTCGCATTTGCCATCGCCGCTTCGTCTTTCTGGTCGGCAGCTGTGTTGGCTTCACCGGCCAGACGGGAAAGCTCGGCGAGCGCTTCCGGCGTGTTGAGGTCGTCCTCCAGCGCGCGCAGCACGCCGGTGTCGCGGGCCTCACCGCCGTCGGCGTCCCATACGCGGCGCAGGGCGCCATAGATACGATCGAGCGTCGCCTTCGCCTGTTTCAGCAGGTCTTCCGTCCAGTCGAGCGGCGCGCGGTAATGCCCGCTCAGCATGGCAAGGCGCAGCACTTCGCCCGGCCAGGCCTTCAGCAGGTCATGCACCAGCACGACATTGCCGAGGGATTTCGACATCTTCTCCCCGCCCATGTCGAGGAAACCATTGTGCAGCCAGTAGTTCGCCATGACTTCGCCGTGCGCGCATTCGGATTGGGCGATCTCGTTCTCGTGGTGGGGGAATTGAAGGTCGATCCCGCCGCCGTGAATGTCGATCGTCTTGCCGAGATGCTTGGCCGCCATGGCGGAGCATTCGATGTGCCAGCCAGGGCGGCCCTTGCCCCACGGGCTGTCCCAGATCGCGTCTTCCGGCTCGCCCGGCTTGGCGAACTTCCAGAGCGCAAAGTCGGCGGGGTCGCGCTTGTCCGCGTCGATTTCGACGCGGGCGCCCGCCTCATTGTCTTCCAGCTTGCGGCCGGACAGCTTGCCATAATCCGGCATCTGCTTGACGGCGAACCAGACGCCTTCATTGCCGACATAGGCATAGCCGCGGCGGACGAGCTTTTCGATCATTTCGATCATCTCGGCAACGTGGTTCGTCGCCCAGGGCTCGATGCTCGGCGGCAGCACGTTCAGCGCGGCCGTGTCGGCATTGTAGATGCCGGCATATTTCTTGGTGATCTCGGCAATCGGCGCACCGGTCTCCAGCGAGGCCTTGATGATCTTGTCCTCGATGTCGGTGATGTTGCGGGCATATACGACGGCGTCCGCACCATAAGTGCGGTTCAAGAGGCGCCGCAGCACATCGAACACGATGGGCGGACGGGCATTGCCGATATGGGCGTAGTTATAGACCGTGGGACCGCAGACATACATCGTCACGCGTTTGGGGTCCTGCGGCTCGAAAACGCGTTTTTCACGCGCAGCGGTGTCGTAAAGGCGGATGGTCATTTGTGTCTCTGGATCGGGTTTGTTCGGGAAATGCCGGCAGGGTCAGTTTCTGGCAGCCCTAATGGCGCGTTGTGGCCTCAGCGGCAACAACAGCAGCGGCGACAGAAAGGAAAAGCAGGCGCGAACATGGGCCGGGCCTTACCAGTTGACGCAGCGAAACGCAATCGGGACTGATCCGGTGACGCGTCGTCACCGTAGAATCCGCTGGAAACCGGGGCTTTGGCCCCTTATGTTCCTCATTATCGCCCTGAGGGTATCAACTCCGGGCGGGCGTTAAGTCCGGGCAGGAGGCAAGAAAGACCTCCAAGGGACGCCCCGGCTCGACCCCCGTCCCTCAGTCGAAGGACTCCACACATGGCAATGGACGCCATCACACCAAAGAATGAAATTGCGCGCGCGGAACCCGTGAAACGCCCATCCAAGGAAGAAGCTGAAGAAGCGGTTCGCACGCTGATCGCGTGGGCTGGCGACGACCCGGCCCGTGAAGGCCTGATCGACACGCCGAAGCGCGTCGTCAATGCCTACAAGGAATGGTTCTCCGGCTATACCGAAGACCCGGTGAAATACCTCTCCCGCACCTTCGAGGATGTGCAGGGCTATGACGACATTGTCATGCTGCGCGACATCGACGTGGAAAGCCATTGCGAGCACCATATGGCACCCTTCCTCGGCAAGGCCTATGTCGCCTACATGCCGACCGAAGCCGTTGTCGGCATCTCCAAGCTGGCCCGCGTGGTGGAGATCTTCTCCAAGCGCCTGCAAACGCAGGAAACCATGACGTCCCAGATCTGCGACGCCATCACCGAAAGCCTCGCCCCGATGGGCACGGCCGTCCTGATCGACGCCGTGCATGAGTGCATGTCCACCCGCGGCGTGCACCACAAGGACGTGTCCACGATCACGACGCAGTTTACCGGTGTCTTCAAATCGGACGCTGACCTGCGCAACCGCTTCCTGCGGATGACCGGCCGCGGCTGATCTCGAGCCTAACCGAACAACGAACCCCGGCCCCGGAAAGGCCGGGGTTTTTTCTGTCTGGGCAGAACACAAATCCAGAATGTTCTCTGTCTACGCACTTTACCACTTTAGGATATTCAGATTTCCACGTGCCGTATCCGGATTTTGGTGATTCACCAGACAAGGGAACAGACTTTTCGAAAAACCGGTCTCAAGGTATGGTTAATGTGGTAGTATCGTGATGGTGTGGGTGGCTCGCCATAAATCAGATATCGCAATTCAAAAAAACTCAAAAAACGGAGCGACATAAAGAGCCAGACCGCCCCGACAGTGCTCCACCGGATTCCCCAATTCAGGGAACTCAGTGGCCATTCTGACAGGAGTGAGTGGGACATGAATTTGACCAGGAAAGTGGTAGATGGTGTTCGCTGGAGAGCTGACGCCGCCCGGAACGAAATTCGCCGCTGGAAGCAGCCAAAGCCCATCAAGTCCGTCTGGACGCGGATCCGCTCTGAAAGTCTGTCCTACACGTCAGACGCACAACTGGACCAGCTTGTGCAGGAAGTCAGGCGGACAGCCCACAGCAATGCATTGATCATCGAAGCAGGCTGCGCCCGCGGTGGTTCGGCAATCCTCATGTGCGCGGCGAAAGCGCCTGACCGTCCGCTGAAAGTCTACGACATGTTCGAGATGATCCCTCCGCCCTCGGATCATGACGGCGCGGACATGAAAGCCCGCTACCAGGAAATAGCATCCGGACAGGCAACCGGCATTGATGGCGGCAAATACTATTTATACGAAAGCGACCTGAAAGCCGTCGTCGAAGACAACTTCAAACGCTACGGATACCCGGTTCAGGACCATTCCGTGGAACTGATCAAAGGCGATGTCACAAAGACACTGAAAATATCCCAGCCCGTCGCACTCGCTCATGTGGATGTGGATTGGTACGAACCGGTTCGCGTCGCTTTGGAGCAGGTCGTCCCGAACCTGATTCCGGGCGGCTCGGTTGCGCTGCACGCCTATTTTGACTGGTCCGGATGCCGGAAGGCTGCGGATGAATTCTTTCATCATCACGGGCACGAGGGGTTCAAGTTCGACAGCTCTGCCGGGCACCTGCTGGTCACCCGCACATATTGAACCTGACCTGCTGCACGCTTGGCCGGTTATGTCCAAGGGTCGGGTACATGCTCTACACGTGATTCCGGAGAAGGCGTTCATAACTTTCGAGCGCCTCTTTTTCGATGTCTGCCGACCTGCCCCGCAGCGCTGGCCTTTCGCCTGGCGGCGGACCGAAACCGGATGACTTCCAGACCGCATCATACCAGTGCGGTGCCCAGGCCCCGTCTTCCGGTTTGGCACCCGGTGCCCAGCCCAGCATGGCCGGGTCCCAGTCAATCCCGAGTGCATCGCAAAGGCGCGGCAGAACCTCCGGCGGGTCGGCCAGCAATCGGTCGGAATCCACCACCGGCGGCGCCTTGCCCGTCCGCTCCGTAATCTCCCGGTACAATCTTTCCTGCTGGGGCACGCCGATGGCCTCAAGGCTCACATCGCTCATTTTCTTCGTGTAGGACGCAATCACCCGGCCGGGATGGCGCACCAGAAAGGCGTGACGCACGTCGCTGACCCAATCCAGTGGAAAGCTTTCCAGCATGTGGTGGGTCATCTGCTTCTGGTAATGCAGCGTCTTGCCGGGCGGCAGTGGCGCGAGCATTTCTCCTGCAACGACGGCCGGATCCGATGATTGCGATGCCAGCGTCTCTTCCTGCATCGGATGAACTTCGCCGCTGGCCGTCAGCCAGGCGGCATAGAATGGCTCATCGACGCAGACCGCTTCAGGCCGGGCACCGAAACTGCGCATCATAGTTGTCGACATGTTGCGCGGGCCAGACCACATGGCGATGCGGATCGTCTGTGTCATGTCCACGCTCATGCGATCGGGGTCAGACTGCGCGCTTGCATAGCCTTGTAAGCCTCACGGATTTTCCGAGAGATTGGCCCGTCTATCGCGTCGATGGAGCGTCCGTCCACCTCTCGCACCGGCGTCACACCGGCAAACGTGCCGGTGATGAACGCTTCGTCCGCCGAATAGACATCGAACAGGGAAAACCGCTTCTCGAACACCGGGATGCCAATCTCGCGGCAGGTCTTGATGATGTTTCCGCGTGTGATGCCGCCGAGGCAGTATTCCGGCGGGCTGGTCCACACTTCCCCGTCGCGAACGATGAAGAAATGGGTGGAGTTGCAGGTCGCCACAAAGCCCAGCGGGTCCAGCATCAGCGCTTCGTCGGCGCCAGCCTTGTCGGCCTGGATACAGGCCAGGATACAGTTGAGCTTCGAGTGGGAATTCAGTTTCTGGTCCTGTTCCGCAGGCCCCGTGCGGCGCACATGTACCGTGAACAGGGTGACCCCGGTTTCCACGATTTCCGGCACCGGCGTCTTGTATTCCGGTATGATGACGATGGTTGGCTTGGTGATCGTGAAGCGCGGCCCCTGATAGGGCGTTTTCTTGATGCCGCGGGTGACCATCAGACGGATGTGGACACCGTCCTCCATGCCATTGGCCTTGAGGCAATCGACCAGCCGCGCCGTCAATTCCTCCTTCGTCAGGCCGATATCCATGTCGAGCGTCTTGGCGCCGGCCCAGAGGCGTTTCAAATGTTCCGGCAGGAAGGCGATCCCACCATTCATGACGCGCAGCCCTTCCCACACGCCATCGCCTAGGATGTAGCCACTGTCGAAGACGGAGACGACCGCCTCGTCCCGTTTTTTCAGTTCGCCATTCACCGAAATCAGTATGTCCGCATTACGCGGATCGGTGAGGTAGTCGTGTACGCCGTGCGCGTCGTCTTCCATCATGCGTCTTCTTTCACGCGCGTGCGGGCAAGCCAGCCGGCAATGTCTGCTGCGACCTTGTCCGTACCCGGCTCATCGACAATCCAGTGCCCATTCTTCGGATATTCCATGAAGTCTCCGGCGACCGCCGCGTTCTTGTACTTTTCGCCCACCTTGCGAACCGCCGAGGCCAGCGTTGCGCGGTCCTTTCCGGCAGCAATCGTCAGGGTGGGGATCCTGATCTTTGACTCGTCGATCTCCACCCCATCGGTCAGGTCGCCATAGACCTTGCCGGAATCGTAGAGCGCGTGGGAATAGATCTCTTCCCGGAGGCGCTTCGGCACGCAATTGGTGACGCCGAAATCGAAACCTGTCCGCCACACCTTGTAGGACTTCTTGCGGTTCTGCTGGATCAGGATGTTCAGGAAGGTAATCGCCACGCTCGGCCCGATCACGGCGCAGCCCTTTGGCTGGGCGGGCGTCAGGAAAACCGCCTGCGATACGTCCCCCTTCTCCGCCAGCACCTGCGCGATCAGGCCGCCCATGGAATGGCCGATCACCGCGGGCTTCTTACTGGTCGCCTTTTCAATCTCGTGCGCCTTTTTCGACATGGCAGAGATGTAGTCATCAATGCCAAGCTCGCTGAGCGAGGCAGGCGGGTTGTCTTTTACGCGTCTGGCTGGAAACAGCGTCGGCGCCTCGCAGGTCCACCCGTCGGCTTCGAAGAAGGGGATCATTCGGTCCCACACATCGCCGCCGCATCCGACACCATGAATCATCAGCAGGGTCTTCGCCATGCCACGTCTCCCCTCTTTCGGGTTCAGCCCTGTGGTACCTTGCCGCCGAGGACCGGCTCCGTCCAGCGCACGAAGCGTTCAGCCACTTCCGCATAAACCGCCCGCTTGAACGGCACCACCAGCGAAGGCGTCTCTTCGAGCCGGGCCCAGCGCCACGCATCGAATTCGGGCGTGTGCCGGTCCAGCCGCACATCGCTGTCAGAGCCCTTGAAGCGGAAGGCGAACCATTTCTGCCGCTGGCCAAGGTATGGCCCCGGCAGGCGTTTCTTCAGGTCCGGCGGGAAATCGTAATACAGCCAGTCTTCGGTTTCCTCCAGCGTATCGACCAGCTTGGCAGGAACGCCGACCTCTTCTTCCAGCTCCCTCAGCGCTGCGACGTCGGGCGCTTCGCCCTTGTCCACGCCGCCTTGCGGCATCTGCCACTGGAAGGATCCGCGCCCATTGATACGCCGGCCAATGAAGACGTGCCCGGCCTTCGAAAAGAGGGCCAGGCCGACATTCGCGCGATAGCGTTCGGGGTCTTGCTTAACTTGTGTCACCCGTGAGGATTTACAGGAGCCGGCTCAAGACTGCCAGTGCGCACCGTATCATCGGCGGGATTTTCTGCCTTTGCGGACTTCGCCGCCAGCGCGGACGCCGGCGCTAGGACTATGCCCTTCTGCTCAAGACTTGCCGTCCAGGTTTTCACCATCTCGATCGTGATCGGGAACGCATAGCCAGCGCCGAGGGCGGCGCCATGCTCCAGCGCCTGGCTTTCCAGTTCCATGAATTCAGACGAGATGTCCTCGGCCGACAATTTCGCGTCAATCGCCGAATCCGCACGCACATAACGCAGGCCTGTTTCGCCGCTCAGCTGCTGCATGTTCCCGGCATCGAGGCTGCCATCGTCGATGAAGGCGAGACCACGGTCCGACACGGCCTTCAGGACCGGCTTCATGGCGGCATCATCATCACCGATCTTGGAGCCCTGCGAATTGATCAGGCCAAAATAGCCCGTGGAGCGGCTGAGAACCCGTTCGAGACGCGCCTGATTGCGCGCTTCGTTCTCACTGGCCAGCAGGGTCAGCGGATGCATTTTCATCCGGCCGTAATCATAAGCTTCCATCGGCGTCTCGATCAGCACTTCATGTCCGGCCGCCCGGGCGCGGTTGATCCATGTCTGCAGGCTGGTCGCATCCGGCGCGAAGGACAGGGTCACTTCCGGCGGCAATTCGTCGATGGCGGATTTGGTGTGTGTCGCGTTGATGCCGAGCCCGCCGACCACAATCGCAACAACCGGTTTGTTACCCGGATTGATAAACGGCCGGGCATAGGCATCCGCCGGGGCGCGGCCATCCGGGGAAATGCGCGGCAGGGTCATGCCGTTCAGGCGTTCGGTCATGCCCGCAATCGGTGCGCGGTCCAGTGAAACGATGCTGGTGACATCGCCATAGGATTCGCCGGGCTTCACCAGCTTGCCATTGATGCGCACGCCGGCCGTGTCGGCATCCCCTTCCCCGACCGGCGCAGCGTCCGCAGCCGCAACGAGCATGTCATCCGGCGACTCGACGCCAAGGTCGGGGCCAAAGTCCGGCAGATCGCCGGATCCATCCGCGTCGCTATAGTCCGGCGTTTCGATCGCCAGGCTCGCCGTGGCGATATTGGTTTTCAAACGGGTCTTGAGTGGCGGGGCAGCAGAATCATGCGTGTCGAACAGGGCGAGCGTCTGCTTCGGGCTCGCTTCGGACGGATCGCCCATCAGGATAATGGCGGCGCCCAGCGCACCTGCAATTCCGCCAAACACCAACAGGCTGAGACCCGTATGCACAGCGCCTGCGCGCAGCGGTGATGGCTCAGCATCCCGGCGATTTGCCATGTGGCAACCTCGTAATCAAATCCAGTCGACTCTGAACGACCAGATTTGCATCATTCCGGTTAACAGGTTGCAAACGAAGGTTAACCGATTGCTGTTATCCAGCCCGCTTCAGGCCGGTGCTGGCCGTGATCGTGCCGTCCTTCAGCATCTGCTTTGCGCGGTCCAGCTGGAAGTCCTCGCCCTTGTAATCTTCAGGCGGTTGCTCGTCCGGCATGGCAAGGGCCCGGCGCGCAGCGCCTTCCTCGTTTTGCAGCGCATGCGGCAGGTCTGCCTCTGAGAAGCGCTTGATCTTCGCAAGCTCCTCCTCCGTCAGGCGGGCCTGAGAGATCGTGACATCCGGCTCGATTCCCAGCGCCTGGATCGAATGGCCGGATGGGGTGTAGTAACGCGCCGTGGTCAGACGCAGCGCACCGCGATCAGCGCCCAGCGGGATGACCGTCTGGACCGAGCCTTTGCCGAAGCTGGTCGTGCCGACGATGGTCGCACGGCGGCGATCCTGCAGGGCGCCAGCTACGATTTCGGACGCCGAAGCCGACCCGCCATTGATCAGTACGATCATCGGCACGCCTTTGAACACTTCGCCATTGTGCGCCATATAGCTTTCCATATCGACCGAGCGGCGCCCCTGCGTGGAGACGACCTCGCCGCCCGACAGGAACACGTCGCTGACCGACACGGCCTGATCCAGCAAACCGCCGCCATTGTTGCGCAGGTCCAGAATAATGCCACGCGGCCGGCCGCCGGTTTCCTCGGAAATGCCGTTCACGGCCGCTTCCAGCAGCGGCGTGGTGCGTTCGTTGAAAGTCGAAATACGGATATAGCCGATGTCGTTGTCATCGAGCTGCCAAGTCACGGACTTCTGCTCAATCACTTCACGGGTCAGCGTCACATCGAATGGGTCTTCCCCTTCGCGCAGCACCGTGATCTCGATCTGGGTGCCCTTCTCGCCGCGCATCTGCTTGACGGCTTCATTCAGCGTCAGGCCGATGATCGGCTTGCTGTCGATGGCAGTGATCAGGTCGCCCGGCTGCAGGCCGGCCCGGCTTGCCGGCGTGTCGTCCATCGGCGAGATGACTTTCACGAAGCCATCTTCCATCATCACTTCGATGCCGAGGCCGCCATATTCGCCAGAGGTCTGGACCTGCATGGACTTGAAATCTTCGGCATTGAGATAGCCCGAATGCGGGTCCAGTGAGGTCAGCATGCCGTTAATGGCGGCTTCCATCGCTTCCGGCTCGTCGATTTCGGTCACATAGTCCTGGCGCGCGCGGGCGAGGATTTCAGCAAAAAGTTCGAGTTGCTGGTAGGTAACGGTACGCGGATCGCTTTGCGGGGCGGGTTCCTGAGGAGCGGCAATGGCGGACAGACCGACGGCGGTTGCTCCGAGTATCAAACCTACCCCGGTGCCAATCAGCAATGAACGCATGTCCCAAACCTCTCCTCTTACGCGACCTTATCCACGGCGCGGTAACCAGTCTGCCGGATTCATCACCGTATCGCCAAGTCTCAATTCCATATTGAGTTCCGGAGGCGGGTCAGACCGGACCGGCATGCGGCCAACTGGCTCGCCCGTGGCAACATTCTGGCCTTCGGTGACGTAAATTCGGCTCATTCCGGAAAGGATAACATGGTATCCGTCACTCGTCCGCAAAATTAGCATCATGCCGTAGGAGCGGAACGGGCGGGCATATTCCACCGTTCCGGAGATCGGCGCGGTGACCTGCGCCTCGCTCCGCGTTGAAAACGTGACCCATTCCGCCTTTCCGCCCGCGGGAAGCCTGTCGCCGAAGGAATGCAGCACATTGCCCGCGACAGGCTGTTGCAGCGCGCCGAGAGCGGCCTTGCCAAGCGGCCGGGTGGACGGGGAAATCGGCTTCGGTTTCGGCGAACTCGGCGAGGCAGCCACAAGCCGCGGCCGGAGCGCCGGTTTCACGCCCGGCGCCGACGGGGCGGCGGATTCGAGTGCGCTCAGCAGGCCGCGCAGCGTATCTGCCTGCGCGCCCAGTTCCGCCGTGCGGGACCTCAGCCGCGCAATGTCGCCAGACAGGTCTTCAAAGGCGCCCCGCTTGGCGGCGGCGAGGCGTTCAATCTCGACCTGTTTGAGCGCAAGCGTCGCCTCAGCGGCCTCCAGACGGGCCTTTTCGCCGCGAATCCGGCGTTCCAGCGCGTTCAGTTCGTCGATTTCAGCGCGCACGGTTTCCGTTCGTGCCGCGAGGCGCGGCGTGGTTTCGCTCATCAGGATGGCACGGCGCACAGCGGTGTTCGCCTTGCCGGGCGAGATGACCAGGGCCGGCGGTTTGCGCCGGTTCGAGGCCGCAAGTGCTGCGAGAAGGTCTTCGAGCGCCTGCTGATCCTCCAGCAGGCGCATCTGGGCGGTGATGCGCCGCGTGCCGAGATCGGCGAGGCTCTTTTCGGCTTCCGCCGCCTGCTCTTCGCGCCGGCGCGTTTCCATCGCCGCAGCGATCAGCTCCGCATCGACATTGTCGATGTCTTTCCGGGCATCCTCGCCGCTGGCCTGGAGCGCGGCGAGTTTCTGCTCCGCCACCCGCTTTTCCGACTCCAGCGCTTCCAGCTCTTCACGCGAGAATGTGTCCGGCGCAGCCGCTGCCAGCAGCAACAGCGAAACCGCCGGTGCCATGGCCCGGAAAACACGGGCGCCGAAGCTGTATGCGCGGGAATCGGGCATCATCCGGCCAGTCTTGCCGAAAGATCATGACCTGCACATTAACCAGTCGGGGCCAGCAGTCTTTCAAGTGCGCAAATTTCATCCCGGATGAGAGAGAGGATCACCCCATGCCCTTCCACTGGAAAGGAGGGGTGGGTCAGGCAGATCTGTTGCAACACCTGCAGGACAGAACGGAACGCATCGTTCACTTCCGGAATCTTCACCCCATCCGGGCCATGCAGCACGATGTTACGGGCGGTCACGACCGTTTCGATATCCCGCACCACGCGTCGGGGCAGTTCCAGCAATTCCGGTGGATTGAGATACTTCGTTGACCGGGCCCGGCGCAGCAAAAGCGCGATCGGGGCAAACCGGTCCGGCTGGGCGGGGTCTGTGACATCCCCCTCCCCCGCACTTTCATAGCCGGAAAGGGCCGCAACCAGACCGGCCTGAAGCGCCGAGACGAGCGCAACGGGCACCCACCGACGGCGGGGCGGATCGGTCTGGCTCCCGGCCAGTTCCCGCCGGGCCAGCTTCAACCCTTCCTGCACCGCCATGAGGGCCGGGCCGATCCGCTCACGCGGCACCATGGGCGACTATTCTTCGGTTTCGGCCGGCTTGCGGAAATCCCAGCCGGCGTCTGCCGCGATATAGGCGAACGCCGCATAGACGCTGACATTCTGGCGGAAGGCATCCGGATCGATCTTGTCGAACGTGTCGTCCGGCGTGTGGTGGTAGTCGAAATAGTCCCAGCCATCCTGCGCAGGGGTCACGACCGGCACACCGGAGCGGGCGAGCACGCCGATATCCGGACCGCCGCCTGCCAGATTGTCCCCCGGTGCCACGCCATACCGGGCAAGAACGCCCTGGATCTTCTTGGCATAGTCCAGCGCGCCTTCGCCGAACTTCGTCTGGAACTGCCAGATATAGCTCGCGCCATGATCGCTCTCGGCGGCGAGGACATGCTTGTCCAGCTCATCCGCATGCTGACGGGCATAGGCATCACCGCCGAACAGGCCAATCTCTTCAGACCCGTAAAGCACGACGCGGATCGTCCGGTCCGGCTTGCCGGGCAACTGGTCGATCAGCTTGGCAGCGCCGACCACAATGCCGCATCCAGCCCCGTCATCAATGGCGCCGGTGCCAAGGTCCCAGGAATCGAGGTGGCAGCTGATCAGCACGATCTCGTCCTTGTTTGCACCGCCCTCGACTTCCGCAATCACATTTCCGGAAGGCGCAGCATCCGCCGTCTCAACACCGATGTCGAGATTGACCGTCACCGGTCCCCGCTCCAGCAGGCGGGCCAGTTGGTCGGCATCCGGAGCTGACAGAGCCGCTGCCGGGATTGGGCCCATTGGTTTGGCCACGCCGTCCGGTCCGCGCCGGTCAATCCCGCCCGTGTGGGGACGCCGGAAATGGTCGGTGCCGACAGAGCGGATCAGGCAGGCTACAGCGCCCTTTGCCGCTGCCGCTTTCGGACAGGCTGCGCGTTTCGCAACGGCCAGGCCGTAGCCCGCGCCCGTCTGGGTGCGGGTCATGTATTCGTCGATGAAAACGATCTTGCCGGCAACGTCCGCATCATCGGCGGCTTGCATGTCGGCCAGCAATTCGAACCGGACAATGTCGGCTTCCAGGCCGCCTTCCGGTGTCGGTGCACTGCCGCCGAGTGCCGTGATGATCAGCGGCTGGGCGCTCGTCCCCACCACATGCGCAGTCTCATGCGTGCGTTTCCAGTACGGTACGGTGAAATCTTCGACATGGACATTCGAGAAACCCATTCCGGTAAGCTGCGCGACAGCCCAGTCGCGCGCACGTTTCTCATCCGGAGACCCGGCAAGGCGCGGGCCGATTTCCGTCGTCAGGTCCTCGACGAATTGCAGGCCGACATTGTCCCACGTGCCGGCATTCGCCAGTGATGTCGCGGTTTCCAGGACCTGCGCCTCGCGGTCGGCAGTCTCCTCGGCGGTCGCGACAAATGTGTGGCTGGCGGCGAGCGCCCCGAGGGCGGCAATGGCGATCAGTCTCATCAGGTCTCTCCGGAATGGCTTGCGCGGACGCTAGGCCATTCCGGTGAGACTTGGAACCCGCTGCGAAAGATCAGAGCACCGCAGCGAGTTCCATGATCGCATCGACGGCCGGACGGTCCTTGTAGCCTTCTTCCCGCATGACGGCCTTCACCGTGCCATCGGCCGCGATGAAGATGATGGCCGGATGCGGTATACCGTCATAGCGCGACCCCGCCGGGACGTCCGGATTGCGCAGGTCGAAAGCATCGATGGCGGCAGACCCGACATCGGAATAGAGGCCATATGGCAGGTCCTTCGCAGCCTTGAAGTCCGCGAGGGTTTCGGGCGGATCATAGGACACGCCGATCAGCGTCCAGCCATCGTCGGCCAGCGGGGCAGCCGCTTCTTTCAGGTCGATCAGTTGCTTCTTGCAGTAAGGGCACCAGTCGGCAGACCGGAAAAAGGCGACGACCGTCCCCTTCTCCCCCGCCAGATCGGTGAAGCGAACCTCACCCTCCGGCCCGGTGACAGAGACCGCCGGAGCCGGCTGGCCAACGACGGGGCCGACGCGCATCTCCTCGGCCATGGCCGCGCGTTCTGCTTCGGCGGATTTTGCCGCCATCGGGGCGTTGGAAGTTTCCTGGGCTGTGGCCGCAGCCGGCAGGAGCGCGAGGATTGAAGCGAGGGAGGCAGTTCGGATCATGGGCATTTCCTTTTCTTGCCTCCAAGCCCTAACCGGGCCCTGCCTGCCTTGCGATGCACGAGCGCGTGAGCTCACGCAGGCGTTACCGCCTGGCCCGCCACTCATCCGCGCTCTGGCCATACACATCCCAGAGGATATCTTCGAAGGGCGCAGGCGCCTGCGCCTCCCGCAGCTTCCGTGCACCGAGCCGAGCCGCGACCTTCAGGGACGCCGTGTTCTTCGCATCGATGCAATGGATCACCTCGTCCCAGCCGAGGATATCGACCGCATAATCGATGGCTGCAGAGACGCCTTCCAGCGCATAGCCCCTGCCCTGCGCCGCTTTGGTCAGACCATAGGCGATCTCGGTACCTGGCCAGCCTTCCGGCTGCCACGGGCCGAGGCGGCCGATCCATGTGCCGGTCGACTTCTCGATTACGGAGAACATGGAATAGCCGCGGATCGTCCATGCCCCGGCCAGCGTACACAGCGACCGCCAGACGGTGGATGGCGCCATCACGCCACCGATGAAGCGGGCCGTTTCCTCATCCGCCATCATGGCGCACATGGGTTCGAAATCTTCCGCCTGCGGCGGGCGCAGGATCAGACGTTCGGTTTCGATGGTGGGACCGATATTGCGCATGGGGACCGCTCCGGACTGGCGATGAACTTCCGCCGATGTCACCGGATTCTACCCTTCCCGCAAAGAAAAAGCCCCGCCGGTCCGGGCGGGGCTTTTATTAGTCCGACATGATCCGGTTTAATCGCGCGACAGCAGCGACAGGATCGTCGTGAAGATGTTGTAGAACAGGATGAAGAAGTTCAGCGCACCCCAGTTCGTCATCACGGCGAGGCCACGTTGGTCCCCTTCAAGCGCAAAGTAAGAGCGCTTCAGGTTCTGCGTATCGAACGCGACCAGCACGCCCGAAATCGCCAGAACGCCAACCGTGATCGCGGTTTCGAAGAAACCCGACGGCGGGAACAGGAAGCTGAGCAGCGCCATGCCCACGATGCCCCAGAGGGCAAAGATGGCGATCACGCCGATCGGCTGCAGGTCACGCTTGGTCGTGTAGCCGTACAGCGACAGGGCACCAAAGGCCGTGGCCGTCAGGAAGAAGGCTTTGGCGATGGTGATGAATGTAGTGCTGTAAACGATGCCCGCGCGGCTGGCCGCTTCGGTGTTCATCGTGGCCATGAGCACCCAGACCGACAGGCTGAGGCCGAGCAGCGTGACGATTGTCCAGTAAAGGACTGCCGTGCCCAGAGGCGATGGCCGCTTCATGGCGAAGGCAGAAATCAGGATCAGCGCAATCGGGCCGAACTGCACGACAAGGCGGAACGGCGAGAACAGCACGAACTCGGTCAGAGCCGGGACGGAGTTGGATCCGACCAGGAATGCCAGGCCGCCTGCCAGCGCGATGCCGTAGGCGAGCTTCTGATAAACGCCCAGCATGAAGGCACGCAGGCCCTCATTGACCGACATGTCCATCGAGCCTGCGCCGGCGGACGGCGAATAAGCACGATTGAAATCATTCATAGGTTTCAAGCCCTTTCTCTTAACCAGGTGGGTGATTTTCCCGGAACATGCGCGAAATATGGGAGGGCTTGCCTCATTGTGCAAGCAAAACCGGACATTCCTTCAGCTTGTTCATGGGCCCGGGGCCACCCACTCTGGAAAAACACTTCAAGCAACACGAATTTTTACTTGGAGCCGGCACTTCATATACTTCAAATATTCAGATGACGTATAAGTATTCGCAAATTATTGGCCCTGTTTTCCGAAGCGAATGCACGCATATCCGGAAGTGGATTGACTAACCTATGCTCAGATATAATCTTTGTAATCTGGCGTAGCTCCAGCAGTGGAGCCGCCAAAGCACTAGGGGATACAATTATGGCAGACGCATCGGCTTACGCCGAGAATATCAAGAAATACGCAAATGGTGGGTACAACCAGGCAGCCGCCGAGAAGATCGTGGGACATCTCGGCATAGCCCTCCGCAACAAGGACAGCTCCATCGTCGCTTGCAGCGACTCCGGCGAACTGGACCGCGTGCGGGAAAAATGGTGCCGGGGAAAACTGGGACTCGCCGAGAAGCAGGGAGAACTGGACGCAGCCATCAAGACGATTTGCGATCGCATGAGCGCCGAAGGCGGGCAGAAATCGCGGGTAACCTTCTACTACCTTCTGGCAGAGCATCTCGGAAAGCTCCCGGAACTGGGCAGCTGATCCAGGTTGACAAGACAACGGACAAACCCGGCCTCATCTGGCCGGGTTTTCTTTTGCCGCGGGTGGAGGCAGACAACAGGCCATGTACAGACTGTTCGCCGCCCTGCCCGTGCCCGAAGAATTGTGGGACGGCCTCTCCGCCCTTCAGGACGGGCTGGATGGCGCGAGCTGGCGTCCGGAAGAGAACTTCCACATCACCCTGCGCTTCTTCGGGGACCTCACCCACGCCCAGGCCCGGGACCTCGACGACCTGCTGGGGGACATCCGCTGCCCGCCTTTTGACGTCTCGATGGAAGGCACCGGCTGGTTCGGCCGCCGCGAACCCTCCGCCGTCTGGGCACGGGTGCGGGAAAGCGACGAACTGCGCAGCTTGTCGGCCCAGTGCGAACAGGCGGCCCGGCGTCTCGGCTTCGAACCGGACCGGCGCCCCTTCACCCCGCACGTCACATTGGCCTACCTGCACAATGCCACGCTGGAAAACACGCGACGCTGGGTAGAGGCCCACCACGCCTATCGCAGCGGTCCGTTCACGGCAGACCGGTTCCACCTCTATTCCAGCCACTCCGCCAAAGGCCGCCCCAGCCGTTACGAGGCTGAGGCGGACTATGTGCTGGAGTAGCCGATCAACTCGCCGGAGCGAAGCGTAGGTCCAGTTCCTGGATCAGCGGCGGATGGTTGGGCGACATGAGCAGCCAGCCTTCCATCTTTCCGTTTTCGCAGGTCCAGGTGAAGGTGCCACTCATCCGGCCGTTCGCCTTGAACGGCGTACCGGTTTCGCAGGCACCCGCCTCTTTCTTCAGGTCTGCCAGAACGCGCTCACGCACCGGGATGGATACATCCAGGGTGAAGTTCATGGCGAGCTTGCCTTCTGCCGGCATGAAGCTGCCCTGATCGTACACCGCGCCTGCAGCCGCATAGGCATCCGCAAGCACTGCACTGACCGGCCATTCGCGGGCGGGCAATTCGCCGGCCCGGGCGAGCTCGATGGCCGCATCGCGCACACTTCGCGACGGGGCCGCATAGGTCCGGTTCGCGAAGGCGAACACACCCATCCCGGCCTCCGGCAGGAGAAGTACATTAGAGCCATAGCCCGGATATCCACCGGAATGCGTCATCGTGAACCCAAGCTCGCACTCCTGCACGACGGAAAAGCCCATGGCGTAAGTGACCGCCACCGCGCAAGGGTCGCCGTTTGGCTGGTCTTCGCGCATATAGACGCGCGGAAAATTCAGACCTTGCGACAGTTCCCGCACGGAGGAGCGCTTCACGGGGCCGGTTTCCGGGCCATCCCGCGGCGGCCAGGCGTCCAGTAGGAAGGCGACCCATTTCTTATAGTCATCGGCATTGGTCATCACGCCGCCCATGGCCCCGAAAACACCCGGGCCGAGAGCAGGTTCGTCAGAAAACTCCCCCTCTTCCCAGCGATAGCCGAGCGCGCGGCGGTCCTGATCGACGGCATAGACATCATAGCCCGTCGAGGTCATGCCGAGCGGCAGCATGATCTCGGTGCGAATATAATCTTCATACGGCATGCCGGAGACATTGGTGATGATCCGGCCAAGCAGGGCATAGCCAAAATTGGAGTATTCATATTCCATCTGCGGCGCCCGGCTGAACGGAACGCCCTCTTTCAGCACTTCAGTGAAGACGTCCTCCGGCATGTCCTGCTGGCGGTCGCCCCAGGGATTATCGGTGACAAGGCCGCTGACATGGGCGAGCAGGTCGCGCACGCGAATGCGCGGGGAGTCCGTGGTCGGATAGGTCCAATCCCTCAGCTCCGGCACGTAATATTCGGCCGGCGCGTCGAGATAGAGCTTGCCCTCATCGCGCAGCTTCAGGATGCCGAGCGCGGTGAAGGCCTTGCTCATCGAAGCGATGGAGAACAGGGAATCTGCTGTGACGGGCGCATCGGTTTCGAGGTTCCCCACACCGGAGGTTTTGAAATAGACGAGTTCCCCATCCTTTACGATCCCCCAGACAAGGCCCGGCACGTGCTTGTCGGTCTGGTAGCTGGTGAAGAGTTGGTCAATCCGGTCGGTCACCTCCACCGGGAAAGCAGGCGCAGGCGCCGCCTCTTCCGCGGCCGCGCCAAAGGCCACGAGGCCCAGCGCCGATCCTGCAGCAATGGCTTTGAGTGGCCTGAGAAGAACGGCTCCGAACAAGCCATCATTCCGCTTCCGCGCAGTCTGCATATTCATGGATATTCCTTTTTCCATATCCCGCTACGTCGCCCTGAACATACAAAACCTACCCTCGCGGCAGACAGGCCAGCAAGCACGTTCAGCGGGAAAAACGACCTGATTAGGCGAGCTGGCCTGAAAATTCCCATTGCGCATTCATCGCGTCCGATCCCGGGCCGGGAAAACGCGTCAGGCGACGCTGGGTCAGGCTGTAAAGCCCGCAGCGGCCACGATAAGGTACACCCAACAAAAAAAATCACCGGGAGGAATTCATGGACATTTCTGGTTATCCGCTCGCCGGATTGAAGGTGCTCGACTTGTCGCGTGTTCTGGCCGGACCATTTGCCACGCGCATGCTCTCCGACCTCGGTGCGGATGTGATCAAGATCGAGCCGCCAGAGGGTGACGTGACCCGGAATTTTGGCAAGACGGACAACGGCGTCGCAGGGTTTTACCTGCAGCAGAATATCGGCAAGCGAAATGTCTGCATCGACCTGAAGGCCGAAGGCTCCACGGACCTTGTACTGGATCTTTGCCGGAAGGCGGATGTGCTCGTTGAAAACTTCCGGCCCGGTGTGATGAAACGGTTTGGGCTCGACTGGGAGAGTGTTCACGCGGTCAACCCGAAGCTCGTCATGCTGTCCATTTCCGGTTTCGGTCAAACGGGCCCTGAAAGCGGCCGGGCTGCCTATGCACCGGTTGTCCATGCCGAAGCCGGCCTGATCGCCCGCCAGGCTGAGATGAGCGAAGGCCCAGCCTATGACCTCCAATACTCGCTGGCAGACTCCTACAGTTCCTTGCACGGACTGGTCGGTTTGCTCGCCGCCCTGCGCGTCGCGGAGCAGACCGGTATCGGCCAGCAAATCGACATCGCCATGATAAACGTCCTGCACGCAACCGATGACTATGCCCATTGGGCGCTGGACAATAACTGGCCCAAGCCGTCGGAAAATCTTGTTTGGGACGCGCCGGAAGGCAAGCAGATCCTGATATCCTCAGACATGAAATGGCTTTGGCTCGTCTTGTCGACCAAGGGCGGTCTCGTGGATCCGACCCCCAAAGGCGCTGACCTTGAAACAAAGCTCGCCAATCGCCGCAAAGCCATTGTGGAACATATCGCTTCCTATCCCGACTTCGAATCCCTGACCAAAGCGCTCGACCGAATGAACCTCGCCTGGGGGCTCGTGCGGAAATTCGGGGAGGAATCCTATGCCCAGCAGAGCGTCCGGCATAATGGCGTGCTGGTCGATGTCATCGACGACAAGGGCAACCCCCGCCGCACCGTGCAGTCGCCCTACCGGTTCTCCGCCTCACGGAGCGGGATCGACCCCGGTGCGCGTCCGCCGAAGCGCGGCGAGCACAATCAGGACGCGCTGAGTGACTGGTTGGGGCTGCCGGCAGAGGAAGTTCAGGCCCTTGCGGAGGCTGGCATCCTGCTCAGCGAATGAGCGGGCGCCGCGCGGGACAGCCCACGGGCAAGCCAAATCAGCGTTGCAATACGGGTGTTGAGGACGTTGAAAAAGGAGTTGAAAAGGGAATGGTGCCGCTAAGGTGACTTGAACACCTGACCCCCGCATTACGAATGCGATGCTCTACCAGCTGAGCTATAGCGGCCTAGACCATTCTGAAGGCCCGCCTATTACCGGCAGATGCCCTGTTTCGCAAGACGCTTTTGCCACCCCGGACAGCCAGGATGCAGGCGCGGTCAGTCGTCGTCGGAGGCGTAATCCAGCGGCGGGCTGAGCGGACGGTCCGGCGCCTTTGGTGCATCGAGCCGCGCGTCCTCTTCCAGTTCCGGGCCCGGCAGCGCGGGCACACGGCCCGCTTCCAGTTCGCGGCCGTAGGATTCGTAGCGCGGGTGCACGAGGTCGCCGACATCGCCGAAGGCATAGACGAGGCGTGCCCAGCCCTGCTTGTCGAAATCGAACGCATTGCCCTTCGGGTCGATGTCGGACCAGTCCGGTTCCCGCGAGGCGGACACGGCCATGCGGCCCCAGCGGGCGGCTTCAGACTGGTCGCCATAACCTTTCAGCGCCCGTTCCATCAGCAGGCAGAGCCGCGCGGTCGGGTTCTCTTCCACCAGCAGCGCCAGCGAGCGGATGGCACCGACCCAGTCGCCCTTGTCCATGGCGATCTCGGCCATCAGGATCTTGCTTTCGCGATGGTTCGGCTGGGCAGAAATAAGCGCCTGCAGGCGAGCGGCGATGTTCGCCTGGCTATCCTGCGGCACGAGACGGCGGGAGAGCTGCGCCAGCGCCGGGTGCGGGCGCGCTTTCCAGCCAAGTTCCAGCACGCCTTGCGCCGCCTTCGCCTTGCCATCCACCATCAGCGCCTTCGCGCCATGGAAGGCGGCCGGCGGAAAGCCCGGCGCGGAGCGGATCGCTTCGGCGAGCGCCTTCTGGGCTTCGCTCTTCTGGTCATGCGACATACCGACGGCGTGGGCCGTCAGCAGGACGGCGCGGCGGCGGCGCAAACTGTCGCCCTTGATCATGCCCCGGCGTTCGCCGGTGGTCAGCGTATCGAGCGCCTTCTCCCACTCCCCTTTCGAGACCTGCAGGTCGAACAGGGAATTGAATGGCCAGTCGGCGGAGGATTTGAGGCCAAGGGCCTCGCGGGCGCGCGTCTCTGCCGTCAGCTGGTCGCCGCGTTCGGAGGCTGCCATGGCAGAGCCGCGCAAGCCGGCAAGCTGGCCGCCCGGCAGGCGGGTCAGCTGGCTCCAGGCCCGTTCAGCCCCGGCCCAGTCATCATTGGCTTCAGCCGCGCGCGCTTCCAGCAGCAGTTTCAGGCGTTCGTCTTCGGCATGCTTTGCCGCCTTGCGGGCGAGCTTCAGCGCGGCTTCCGCGTCGCCAGCCTCTGCGGCCAGCAGGCCTTCGGTCAACGCGGCATTTGCTTTGCGCGATTTCGACTGGCGGCGCGACCGGGCGATCCGGCCCGGCAGCACGAAGATGCCGGAAATGATCCACCAGGCTGCGGCCATGATCCCCGACAGGGCCAGCACCAGCGCCACGGCAGCGCCGGACTTGATGGAGATCTCTTCCGTCCCGATCGGCACGGTCACCTTGCCGGGCAGCGTATAGGCCCACCAGCCGAAGGCGAGCGCCGCGATCAGCACGATCAGAAGCACGAGGAACACGATGATCCGGTTCATGGTGTCTTGGCGCCCCCATCCGCCAGGGCGAGGCGCACGGCCTCCAGCGAGTTTTCCAGTGTGATGCGGCGTTTCGCATCGTCGGTCCATCCGGACATTGCCGTGCCCGCCGGTCCGTCCAGCCGGCTTGTATAGGATACGGCCTCTTCGAGGTCACCCTTTTCAAGGGCCTCTGCGGCACGCGAGAGAAGCGCGAACGGGTCGGCATCCGTCCCGTCGGCCTTGCGCACGGTGACCGCGCCGCCAAAGAATTTGTTGATCCAGCCCCAGCGCCCGGAGTCTTCGGTGGGCACGGTGCGCCGCGCGGCATCGGCAGCCGCGCTGAAGCTGTCTTTCAACTCAGCCAATGTCGGCACACCCGCCGTCGCAAGAGGGCCAAGCGTGCGGACATCGTCCACAGTCGGCAAGGCAGAGCGCAGCGAACGGTAGTCCGACTCAAACGGCTCTCCCCTGCGGGACGCGGCCTCGAT
This sequence comes from Hyphomonas sp. GM-8P, assembly GCF_003263315.1. NCBI lineage: Bacteria > Pseudomonadati > Pseudomonadota > Alphaproteobacteria > Hyphomonadales > Hyphomonadaceae > Hyphomonas > Hyphomonas sp. GM-8P. The sequence continues at coordinate 4,218 of NZ_AWFE01000075.1, read as the reverse complement.
GGCGGACAGCGCCAGCGCCGCTTCGGCCACCGAACTGGCAGAGGCCGCCTCTGCACGGGCATCGCTCTGCTCGGTCTGCACGCGGGCCAGCATGTCGGCGAGCGACCGGCCCTGTTTCGTCTGTTCGAGCGTGGAATCGCGCAGGGTCTCGATCTCGCGCTCCAGCGCCACAACGCGGGCGCTGAGGTCGACCGGCAAGGGCCGGGCTTCCAGCGCGTCCAGCCGGTCAGACAGGGCACCCAGCGCACGGGCCAGGTCTTCCGGGGCAACCGTGTCGCCGGCTTCCACAGATTCGAGGGCATCCAGCCGGGCAATGATGCCGGTCAGATCGACTGGCTGGCTGGTGCCGCCGTCTGTGGGGAGGTTATCGAGCCGGTTTGCCAGCGCATCGATCCCGGCCTTGAGGGCGGCGCGGTCGTCCGGCGCAGACTGTTCCAGCTTGCCGATCCTGTCGTTCAGCGCGGCGACTTCCTCACTTGCATCGCCGAGACCGCTGGGAAGCACCATATGGGCGCCGATACCGATCAGGCCGCCGATCCCGGCCGCCATCATGCTCATCACGCCAGCGCCCAGCCAGCCGGGACCGCTGCCCGTCTTTGGCGATTTCCCCTCTTCCGGGGCCAGTTCGAAATCCGCGTCGATCGGTTCACCCGGGTCGACGGAGCTTTCAGGGATAGAATCGTCTGTCATATCGAATCCGGTTTCTATCTGCGCACACTCGCACAGGATTCCGGCTGCTTAAAGGCCGTCGGCCACAGCAGCGAGCGTGGCGAGCAGCGCGTCTTCGTTCGGCGCCTCGGCAACATGGATCGCCGCGACTTCGCGGCCCTGCAGCGGACGGGCGGCAGCCTCGGAGATGGCCACGACAATGGCCTGATCCAGGTCGCCGGCTGCCCAGGCAAAAGCCGCAGCGCCTTTCGCAGAATGGATCAGCACGCAGGCTGGACCAGCTGCCAGCGCCGCCTCGGCCTCAGGCGTCAGGTCTTCGGAGGGCCGGGTTTCGTAGAGAGCGAGGAACTCCGCCGGGAGACCGCCCTCTTTCAGCCGGGCGACGAGATCGCCTGCGGCCGCCTCGTTCGCGACATGCAGGACGCCTTCCGTTCCTTCCGGCAGGGCGACCAGGATATCCGCGGCCAGCGCCGCCGCATCGCCTGCGCCTTCATAGACCGCCGCGAACCCGGCCTCCCGTGCGGCAGCGGCTGTGGACGGGCCGACACACCAGGCCTTGACCGCCCGCAGGGAGCTTGCCTCAGAGAAGAAGCGGACGCCATTGGCGCTGGTAAAGACGAGATGCTGCACGCCTGAGAGATCCGGCATCTCCACGTCCAGCCGGGCAAGCGACAGCATGGGAGACGCAATCGGCGTTACATCCATCGCCGCCAGCCGGGCCATGGTTTCGGAGGCGCCGGGTTCGGCCCGGGTGACGATGACCGGCAGGCTTTTTGAGAGGCTCACCAGTCCCCCTCGAAGGCCGGCAGACTGCCGCCTGCCTGCTGGCGGATCTCGTTTGCGATGTCCTTGCCAAGGGCCTGCAGCTGCAGCTCGGTTGCGCCTTTGCGGCAGGTGCCCTCGGCGCGCCAGCGGGCGCTGCCATCCATGGCGAGGACTTCGCCGACAAGGTGCCATTCCTCGCCCTTGTCGAAAGTGTGCGCCGCGATTGGCGTGCGGCAGGACCCGTCGAGTGCCAGCAGGAACGCCCGCTCGATCATCGCGGCGGCGGCCGTCGGCACGTGGTTCAGCTTGTGCAGCACCGCCGCTGTGTCCGCGTCGGCATCCTCGCGCATGACCACACCGACAATGCCCTGGGCCGCCGCCGGCAGCATTTCGGTCAGCGGGATCGGCGTTGCAACCTCCGGCTGGCCCAGGCGCGTCAGGCCCGCCATGGCGAGATAGGTCGCGTCCGCCAGCCCTTCATCCAGCTTGCGCATGCGGGTCGCGACATTGCCGCGGAAGGTGACAATTTCGAGGTCCGGCCGCAGCGCGCGAGTCTGCGCTTCACGGCGCAGCGACGCCGTGCCGACCTTCGCGCCCTGCGGCAGGTCCATCAGGCTCTTGGCGTGCGGAGAGAGGAAGCCCTCGCGCGGGTCTTCGCGTTCCGGGAAGGCCGCAAACACCTGGCCGAGCTCCAGAACGGACGGCACATCCTTCAGGCTATGGACAGTCAGGTCCACCTCGCCGCGGGTCAGCGCCGCATCCAGTTCGCGGGTGAACAGGCCCTTGCCGCCGGAATTGATCAGGCGCTCGGTCGTCAACTGGTCACCCGAAGTGGTGAAGGTGACGATCTCGCCCTTCATGGCGCCATCCGAGGCGGCTTCGATTCCGGCTGCGATCTGATTTGCCTGAATCAGGGCCAGCGGCGAACCACGTGTCCCGATCCGGAGCGTTCTGGGGGTATTTGTTTCAGTCATCTCCCTCCCCTAGCGCCGGGCGTGCCGCTTGCCAATTGACAGAGCGACGCGGAAGCGGCTACCACGCTTTATCGTTTATCGACAAATTCCTATTCGGAGACCCCCATGATCAAACCTGCCGTGTCAGCGCTTGCGCTGGCTCTCGCGCTCGCTGCCTGCGGAAACCCCGCTGAAACGACCGCTCCGCCCGCCGCCACTGAGCTGACCGCCGACCAGAAGGCCGAGATCAGCAAGGAACTGAACGAGTGGTTCGATGTGAAGTTCGAGGAGGCGCTGCAGGAAAGCCCGATCACCATGACCTTCCTCGGCCGGAAGGACCTGAACGACCAGATCGACTGTTTCACCTTCGCCTGCGCCGATGAACAGCTGGCCCGCCAGAAGGCCGCCGTCGAAGAGATGAAGACGAAGTTCAACTATGACGACCTGTCGGATGCCGACAAACTGTCCTGGGACCTCTTCGAATACCAGTACAAGCAGGCTGCCGAAGCCGCTAAGTTCCGCTACAATGGCTTCGTCTATGACCAGATGAACGGCCCGCAGGGCTTCATCCCGCAATTCCTGATCAGCTTCCACAATGTCGAGAACGCCGACGACATGCGCGCCTATGTGTCTCGGATCCGCGAATCCGCCCGCGCGCTGAACGAGGCGACGGACGTGGCCCGCGAGAGCGCCGAACACGGCACCCACGCGCCGAAGTTCGCTTATGAAGGCGTGATCGACCAGTCGAAGAAAGTCATCACCGGCGCGCCGTTCACCGACGGCGAAGACAGCGACCTGATGGCGGACGTGAAATCCGAACTCGCCACGCTGGTCGAGAATGGCGAGCTGACCCAGGAAGAGTCCGACGCGATCCTCGCCGATGCCACCGATGCGATGGCGAACGAGTTCAAGACTGCGTTCGAGAACATCATCGCCTTCGCGACCGAGGACATGGCGAACTCGCCGGATTCCTCCCAGCCCGTCGGCGCCTTCCTTCAGCCGGACGGGGAGGCCTATTACAATGAGCGCCTCGCCAACAATACGACCACGTCGATGACCGTTGACGAGATCCACCAGATCGGCCTCGCCGAAGTTGACCGCCTGCATGGAGAGATGGAGGCCATCAAGGACAAGGTCGGCTTCGAAGGCACACTGAAGGAATTCTTCGCTTTCCAGCGCGATTCCAAGGACGATGAGCGCTTCTACTATCCGGACACGGATGAGGGGCGCCAGGCCTATATCGACGACGCCACGGCGAAGATCGAGAACATCAAGGCCAAGCTGCCGGAATTCTTCGGCATCCTGCCCAAGGCAGACCTCGTCGTGAAACGCGTCGAGGCCTTCCGCGAACAGCCAGGCGCAGCCCAGCACTACTTCCCGGGCACGCCGGACGGCTCGCGCCCCGGCGTCTACTACGCCCACCTCTCGGACATGAAATCCATGCCAAAGGGCGAGCTGGAAGTGATCGCCTATCACGAAGGCATTCCCGGCCACCACATGCAGATTTCGATCGCGCAGGAGCTGACCGGCGTGCCGAAGTTCCGGACCCAGATCAACTTCACCGCCTATGCCGAAGGCTGGGGCCTGTATTCCGAATGGCTCGCCACGGAATTCCCGGGCACCTATGAGGATCCCTATTCCGACTTCGGCCGTCTCGGCTCCGAGATCTGGCGCGCCATCCGCCTCGTTGTGGACACCGGCCTGCACTCCAAAGGCTGGACCGAGGAACAGGCCGTCCAGTACTTCCTGGACAATTCGGCCATCACCGAAGGCCAGGCCCGCTCGGAGATCCAGCGTTACATCGTGATGCCGGGCCAGGCGACGGCCTACA
>NZ_AWFE01000074.1:0-40400 GCF_003263315.1 Hyphomonas sp. GM-8P | reverse complement strand
CCGCCCAATCCGGGCGGCCTTTTTGCTTTGGAGTGGCTGTCCGGATCGCCGGATTACTTGCCCGGCTTTGGCAGGCGGATGAAAGAGGCCAGGAAGGCGGCAGCTGCGAGCTGGACGCTGATCGCGACGGAGGTCAGCGACAGGGAAAACCAGCGCAGGGTCGAATTGCCAACAATGTCGCCGAAACCGGAAGCGGCCCAGCCGGAGAAGGCAGCGCCTGCACCGGCGAGGCCCGCAAGACAAAGCACGGCTGCCAGCTGCAACTGACGCTCCAGCGTGAGGAAGGGCAAGATGCGATCGAGGTGCTTCGACTTCGGCAGGACGCCGAACTCACCAGCATAGACCCGGGTCAGCAACGAGAAGGTCAAAAGCTGGATGCCGAGGATCACCGAGAAGCAGGAGGCGACAAGCGTCAGCAGGTCCAGCCGTATGCCGGCAATTTCCAGCGGACCGCCGATCAGGGCGGCAATGCCGACAAGGCCCGCGCCGAGCAGGGTCGAGCCCGGCACACCGAACAGCCATTTCGGGCTATGCAACAGAAGGAAGCGGAGATGGCGCCAGCCATCGCGCCATGTGCGCAGGTGAGGGGCCCGTGACCGGCCGTCCTGCGACAGGGTGGTCGGCACTTCGCGGATGTCGAGATCATTGAGGGACGCCTTCACCACCATCTCGCTGGCGAACTCCATGCCGGGACTCGAGAGTTTCAGGTCGCAAATGGTGTCGCGGTTGAAACCGCGCAGGCCGCAATGGAAGTCGCCGACCGGGATCTTGAAGAACAGGCGACCAATGAAGGACAGGACAGGGTTGCCGAGCATCCGGTGGAGGAAGGGCATCGCGCCGGGGGCGATGCCGCCCTGGAACCGGTTGCCCATGACCAGCTGGGCCCCTTCACGCAGTTCCCACACAAATGCGTCGAGACTGGAGAAATCATAGGAATCATCGGCGTCGCCCATGATGACATACTTGCCGCGGGCCGCACGGATCCCGCCGATCAGTGCTGCTCCATAGCCGCGTGCCGAAACTGGCTGAACCCGGGCGCCTTCTGCCTTGGCAATTTCGCGGGAGCCATCGGTGCTGCCATTGTCGGCGATGAGGACTTCGCCCTTGATTCCCGAGCGTTCGAGATAGTCGAGCGCCTTGCGGATGCAGGACGCGAGAGTTTCAGCCTCATTCAGGCACGGCATGAGGATGGTCAGCTCGAGATCCCGGGCTGTCTGGCCTTCGAATTCCGACCGCAGATGCTTCAGCAGTTCGAATGCGCCAACGCCCTCTGCCGGTTCCGGAGCGTGTTCCGGCCAGTTCGCTTCGATTTTTCTGACTGTATTCATTGTCTGCCCTGCCATCCTGTTTGTCCCGACCGTCTCAGGAATCCGGAAAATTTCGGTGAAGATTGCTGGAAACGCCTGACGATTTCCTTGGAATCTCTTCGGATTCCGGTCCGGATCCGTTAACCACGTTCGGAACCTGCTTCACCCTTGCTTCCGGGCAGCAACATTGGCCGTGGGGAAGGGGGCGTCTGTGGGGGGGGCTAAACCGCCCGTGGCCACTGCAGATCAACAGCAAAAATAAGCGGGGCAGGAGTTGACGGCGCGGTGACTATCCCATAGACCGCCCACTTCGCCGGGATGGCAGCGCTTTTTATCAGCGAACGCTCCCTCGAAACAGACAATTCAATCCCACGGACGCCCGGGCGCATGCTGATTTGCCCACGGGCGGATGTGTTTTGTGCGGACGGACCGAGACGATGGAACGACAAAATATCCGGATCAGGCTGAAAGCCTTCGATCACCGCGCCCTCGACATGTCGGCGAAAGAGATCGTGAACACGGCAAAGCGCACGGGCGCTGAAGTCAAAGGCCCGATCCCGCTGCCGACACGTATCGAGCGCTTCACCGTGAACCGCTCGCCCCACATCGATAAGAAATCCCGCGAACAGTTCGAGATCCGCACGCACAAGCGCATCCTCGACATCGTGGACCCGACCCCGCAGACCGTCGATGCCCTCATGAAGCTCGACCTGTCCTCCGGCGTTGGTATCGAAATCAAGCTTGAGGGAGGCCGTTAATGGCTCTGCCAGCAGCCCGTACCGGCGTGCTTGCCCGCAAAGTCGGCATGACACGCGTATTCGATGACCAGGGTCGCCACGTCCCGGTGACCGTTCTGTCGCTCGACGGCTGTCAGGTCGTCGGCGTGCGCACGGAAGACGAGCGCACCGTCACCACCAAGAAAGGCGGCGAAGTCACCCGCACCGACGGCTACAAGGCTGTCATCATGGGTGTCGGCGACAAGAAGGCAAAGCGCACGACCAAGGCGCTGCGCGGCCAGTTCGCGAAAGCCGGCGTTGCGCCGAAGCGCAAACTGAAAGAATTCCGCGTCTCTGGCGACCTGCCGGAAGTTGGCGCGACTGTCCTTGCTGACCACTTTGCTGTTGGCCAGAAAGTCGACGTTGCTGCCCTGACGATCGGTAAAGGTTTCTCCGGTGCCATGAAGCGCTGGAACTTCGGCGGCCTGCGCGCCACCCACGGTGTCTCGATCTCTCACCGTTCCCACGGTTCAACTGGTGCAAACCAGGATCCGGGCCGCGTGTGGAAGGGCAAGAAGATGGCCGGTCACTACGGCGTTGAGCGCGTGACCACCCAGAACATCGAAGTCGTTCGTACGGACGTTGATCGTGGCCTGATCCTCGTGAAGGGCGCTGTCCCGGGTCACGATGGCGCGTTCGTCGAGCTCCGCGACGCTGTGAAGAAGGCTCCGCATGCCGATACGCCGGCGGCCGGTTCGTTCAAGGCCCCTGAAGGCACCACCAATCAAGAGAGCGCCGAATAATGGAACTCGCAGTCAAAACCCTGGCCGGCAAAGCTGCCGGCAATATCACGGTCGACGATGCGATCTTCGGTATCGACGAGATCCGCGACGACATCCTGCAGCGCACCGTTCGCTGGCAGCTCGCTCGCCGTCAGGCCGGTACGCACAAGACCAAGTCGCGTGGTGAAGTGAACCGCACGACCAAGAAGTACATCCGCCAGAAAGGTTCCGGCGGCGCACGTCACGGTTCGCGTAACGCTCCGATCTTCGTCGGTGGTGGTATTGCTCACGGCCCGCGCGTCCGCAGCCACGCCCATGACCTGCCGAAGAAGATCCGCAAGATGGCTCTGGCCCACGCGCTCTCTTCGAAAGTGAAGGGTGAGGCGATCCTCGTTCTGGACGAAGCCGTGCTGACCTCCGCCAAGACCAAGGAGCTGGCTGGCCAGTTCGCAGGTCTCGGTATCGAGAACGCGCTGATCATTTCGGGCTCTGCGGTTGACGAGAACTTCGCCAAGGCGGCTCGCAACATCCCGAACATCGACGTGCTGCCGGTTGCCGGTCTGAACGTTTACGACATTCTGCGCCGCAAGACGCTGGTCATCACCAAGGAAGCTGCCGAAGGTATCCAGGCACGCTTCGACGGATCGAAGGAGGCCTGATCGTCATGGCTGACGTGCAACCCCACCACTATGACGTCCTGCGCCGTCCTCTCATCACCGAGAAGTCGACGCTGGTCGCTGAGCACAACAAGATCGTGTTCGAAGTCGCCATCGATGCCGACAAGAAGCAGATCAAGGACGCTGTCGAGGCCCTGTTCAAGGTCGACGTGACCAAGGTCAACACGATCCTCCAGAAGGGCAAGACCAAGCGCTTCCGTGGCTATGCTGGTCGTCGCAACGACATCAAGAAAGCCATTGTGACGCTTGCTGAAGGCCAGTCTGTCGACATCACGACAGGCCTGTAAGCGGGAAGGACGAATATTATGGCACTGAAGACATTCAATCCGACTTCGCCCGGCCGCCGCCAGCTCGTTCTGGTCGACCGTTCCGAGCTCCACAAGGGCAAGCCGGTCAAGGCACTCACCGAGGGCCTGACCAAGAAGGGCGGACGTAACAACAAAGGCCGCATCACGGCACGCCGTATCGGCGGTGGCGCGAAGAAGCTGTACCGCAAGGTCGACTTCAAGCGTAACCGCTGGGACATTCCGGCGACCGTCGAGCGCCTTGAGTACGACCCGAACCGCACGGCCTTCATCGCGCTGATCAAGTATGAAGACGGCCAGCTGTCCTACATCATCGCGCCGCAGCGCCTGGAAGTCGGCGACACCGTCGTCACCTCCGCAACGGCTGACATCAAGCCGGGCAACACGCTGCCGCTGAAGAACATTCCGGTCGGTACGATCATTCACAACATCGAGCTGAAGCCGCAGAAGGGCGCCCAGATGGTCCGCTCCGCTGGCACCTACGCCCAGCTCGTTGGCCGTGACGGTGGTTATGCCCAGATCAAGCTCACCTCGGGCGAGCTTCGCATGGTGATGGACACCTGCCTGGCGACGGTCGGTGCTGTGTCCAACCCGGACAACATGAACCAGGTGCTCTCCAAGGCTGGCCGCAAGCGCCACCTCGGCAAGCGCCCGTCTGTCCGCGGTGTCGTGATGAACCCGGTCGACCACCCGCACGGTGGTGGTGAGGGTAAATCTTCCGGCGGCCGTCACCCGGTGACGCCGTGGGGTAAGAAGACCCGTGGTCCGAAGACCCGCAAGAACAAGGCTACGGATCGTCTGATCATCCGTCGCCGTAACGCGAAACGCTAACAGGAGCCACGAGACATGCCACGTTCTGTCTGGAAAGGCCCGTTCGTCGACGGCTACCTGCTGAAGAAGGCAGAGGAAGCCCGTTCCTCTGAGAAGCGCACCGTGATCAAGACCTGGTCGCGCCGCTCGACGATCATGCCCCAATTCGTTGGCCTGAATTTCCAGGTCCACAATGGCAACAAGTTCATTCCCGTCACCGTGTCGGAAGAGATGGTGGGTCACAAGTTCGGCGAATTCGCTCCGACCCGCACCTACTACGGCCACGGCGCGGACAAGAAAGCGAAGAGGAAGTAAGCCATGGGAAAGGCCAAGAATCCTCCGAAGCAGGCATCGAACGAAGCACGCGCTGTTCTGCGCATGTACCGTTCCAGCCCGCAGAAGCTGAACCTGCTGGCACAGCAGATCCGCGGCCTTCCGGTCGAGCGGGCTCTGGCGGAGCTGCAGTTCTCGCCGAAACGTCCGGCCAAGGATGTTCGCAAGCTGCTGCAGAGCGCGATCGCGAATGCCGAGAACAACCACAACCTCGACATCGACAGCCTGGTCGTTGCTGAGGCCCACGTTGGCAAGAACCTGGTGATGAAGCGTATCCGGGCCCGCGCCCGTGGCCGCGCGGCACCGATCCAGAAACCCTTTGCGCAGCTCACTATTGTGCTGCGTGACACGAGCATGGAAGCGGAGGCTGCCTGATGGGTCAGAAAGTTAATCCGATCGGCCTGCGTCTTGGTATCAACCGGACGTCTGACAGCCGCTGGTACGCAGACAGCGCCGATTATGGCCGTCTGCTGCATGAGGACATTGCGATCCGCAAGGAGATCCGCAAGCGCCTCAAGCAAGCCGGCATCTCGAAGATCATCATCGAGCGCCCGCACAAGAAATGCCTCATCACGATTCACACGGCTCGCCCGGGTCTCGTGATCGGCAAGAAGGGTGGGGACATCGAGACGCTCCGCAAGGACCTGTCGAAGATGACCGACGACGAAGTCCGCGTGAACCTCGTCGAGATCCGCAAGCCGGAAATCGACGCGACGCTGATCGCTGACGACATCGCCCGCCAGCTCGAGCGCCGGGCATCGTTCCGCCGCACGATGAAGCGCGCCATTCAGTCCGCGATGCGCCTCGGTGCAGACGGTGTGAAAATCATGGTTTCCGGCCGCCTTGGTGGCGCCGAAATCGCCCGCACCGAGAAGTATGCTGAAGGTTCCGTGCCGCTGCACACGCTGCGCGCCGACATCGACTACGGCACTGCCGAAGCCGAAACCACCTATGGCATCATCGGGATCAAGGTCTGGGTCTACAAAGGTGAGATCCTGGAGCACGACCCGATGGCACAGGACAAGCGCCTGGAATCGTCCGGCCAGTCCCGTGCACGTGCAAATGCTAACCAGCGCGGCCCGGCAACGGGCGCACAGACCGCCGGAGCATAGAGATGCGTCAACCGAAGCGAACCAAATTCCGCAAGGCCTTCAAGGGCCAGATCCGCGGGAACTCCAAGGCCGGTTTCTCGCTGGCATTCGGCGAGTTCGGCCTGAAGGCACTCGAGCCGGAACGCGTCACCGCGCGCCAGATCGAAGCAACCCGCCGTGCCATTACCCGCGAGATGAAGCGTCAGGGTAAGGTGTGGATCCGCGTTTTCCCGGATGTGCCGGTGTCGGCCAAGCCGATCGAGGTGCGTATGGGTAAAGGTAAGGGCTCCGTGGACCGTTGGGTCTCCCGCGTTGCCCCGGGCCGTATCCTGTTCGAGATCGACGGCGTGCCGGAAGACATTGCCCGCGAAGCCCTGCGCCTCGGTGCAGCCAAGCTTCCGATCAAAACCAAAATCATCAAGCGTATTGAGGGGATCTGATCATGGCTCGCAAGACCAAAGCACGCCTCGACGACTTGAAGGCGAAGTCGGCTGACCAGCTCAAGGACGATCTGGTCAAGCTCAAGAAGGAACAGTTCAACCTGCGTTTCCAGGCGGCTACCGGCCAGCTGGAAAAGACTTCCCGCGTTTCTGAAGTCCGCCGCGACATTGCTCGCGTGAAGACTCTGATGCGCGAGAAGGCTCAGGCAGGTCAGGCGTAAGGAGAGGGATCATGCCCAAGCGTATCATGGAAGGCGTCGTGGTCTCCGCCAAGCAGAACAAGACCGCAATTGTCCGCGTCGAACGGACTTTCACCCACCCGGTGATGAAAAAGATCGTTCGCCGCTCGAAGAAGTATCACGCTCACGACGAGGGCAATGTCGCCGTCGAAGGGCAGACAGTCACGATTCAAGAGTGCACGCCGAAGTCGAAGCTGAAGCGTTGGGAACTCGTTACCGGCGAAGGGAGTGACGCATGATCCAGATGCAGACCAACCTGCGGGTGGCTGACAACTCCGGCGCGCGCCGCGTCCAGTGCATCAAGGTGCTGGGTGGCGCAGGCCGTCGTTATGCCTCCGTCGGTGACGTGATCGTGGTCTCCGTGAAGGAAGCGATCCCGACCGGCCGCGTGAAGAAGGGTGACGTCCGCAAGGCCGTCGTCGTTCGCGTGGCAAAAGACATTAACCGCCCGGACGGCTCCACCATTCGTTTCGACACGAACGCTGCCGTCCTGATCAACAACAATGGCGAGCCGATCGGCACCCGTGTGTTCGGCCCGGTTCCGCGTGAACTGCGCGGCAAGAACCAGGTCAAGATCGCCAACATGGCCCCGGAGGTCTTGTAAGATGGCTGCGAAGATCAAAAAAGGCGACACGGTTGTCGTGATCGCTGGCCGCGACAAGGGCACCACGGGCGAAGTCCTGAAGGTGATCCCGGATGAGAACCGCGTCGTCGTGCGCGGCGTGAACGTTGTGAAGCGTCACCAGAAGCCGTCCCAGATGGATGCCGGCGGTCTGAAGACGTTCGAAGCACCGCTTCACGTCTCGAACGTGGCGCTCACCGATCCGCGCGATGGCAAGGCTGTCCGCGTGGGTTTCAAAACCGACGAGCATGGTCGCAAGACGCGCTATGCCAAACGCTCTGGGGAATCCATCGATGTCTAAGGCATACGAACCCCGTCTGAAGACGAAGTACCGCGAGCAGATCCGCACCAAGCTGCAGGATCAGTTCAACTACTCGAACCCGATGATGATCCCGAAACTGGACAAGGTCGTGATCAACATGGGCGTCGGCGAAGCTGTTGCGGACTCCAAGAAGATCAAGTCGGCCCTGGCCGAGCTTGAGCGGATCGCCGGCCAGAAGCCGGTCGCCACGAAGGCCCGCAAGTCGATCGCAGGCTTCAAGCTCCGCGAAGGCATGCTGATCGGCTGTAAGGTGACCCTGCGCCGCGACCGCATGTATGAATTCCTCGATCGTCTGACCAACATTGCCCTGCCGCGCGTGAAAGACTTCCGTGGTCTGAACGGCAAGAGCTTCGATGGTCGTGGCAACTACGCCATGGGTCTGAAGGAACACATCGTGTTCCCGGAGATCAATTACGACGAAGTCGATGACATCCGCGGTATGGACATCATCGTCTGCACCACCGCCGCAACGAACGAAGAAGCCAAGGCACTCCTCGCGGAGTGTGGCTTCCCGTTCCGCAACTAGCGCCCAGGAGACTGCTGATATGGCAAAGAAGAGCGCAATCGAGAAGAACGCGAAACGCCAGAAGCTGGTGGAGCGCTACGCTGAGAAGCGCGCGAAGCTGAAAGCGGCGGCGATGGATGAGAACCTGTCGCTGGAAGAGCGCTACAAGGCCCGCCTGAAACTGGCTGAGCTGCCGCGCAATTCTGCACCGAACCGTGTTCGTAATCGCTGCGAGGTGTCCGGGCGTCCGCGCGGTTACTATCGCAAACTTAAAATGTCGCGGATCGCGCTGCGCGAGCTTGGCTCGAACGGTCAGATCCCCGGCCTCGTGAAGTCCAGCTGGTAAGAGAGGAGGGTACACATGAACATTTCTGATCCCCTCGGCGATATGCTGACCCGCATCCGCAACGCTCAGATGCGCGGCATGTCTACAGTTGTCACTCCGGCTTCCAAGCTCCGGGGCCGCGTTCTGGAGGTTCTCCAGTCCGAAGGCTACATCCGTGGCTACACGGAAATCGAGAAAGACGGTCACAAGAACCTGGAAATCGAGCTCAAGTATTACGAAGGCCAGCCGGTCATCTCGGAGATCAAACGTGTCTCCAAGCCCGGCCGCCGCGTGTACTCTTCGGTCTCCGACATTCCGCTGGTGCGTAACGGCCTCGGCATCTCCATCCTTTCGACTTCGAAAGGTGTGATGTCCGATAACGTCGCCCGCGCCGAGAATGTCGGTGGCGAAGTGCTCTGCCGGGTCTTCTAGGAGAGCACCATGTCACGTATTGGAAAACTCCCGATTGAGATCCCAGCCGGCACCACGGTGACGGTCGAAGGACAGACGATCAAGGCAAAAGGCCCGAAGGGTGAACTCTCCCTGACGGTTGCCGAAGTCATCACGCCGAAACTGGAAGGCAATGAGCTGACCGTTTCGCCGCGCGAAGACATCATGAAGGCTGCCAACGATCGCATCGAAGCCGAGAAGGCCCGGGGCAAACGTCCTCCGACGCTCGCTCAGGCCATGGATCCGGTTGCCCGCACCCAGTGGGGCACTGCACGTTCGCGCGCTGCCAACATGGTTGAAGGCGTGTCGAAGGGTTACGAAAAGACGCTCGAACTGGTCGGCGTCGGTTATCGTGCCCAGATGCAGGGTAAAGATGTGAAACTGGCCCTCGGCTTCTCGCATGATGTGGTCTACGCGGCGCCTGAAGGCATCACGCTGTCTTCATCCAAGCCGACGGAAGTCGTCATTGCCGGCGCTGACAAGCAGGTTGTCGGCCAGGTAGCTTCCGAGATCCGCAAGTACCGCTCGCCGGAGCCTTACAAAGGCAAGGGTATCCGTTACGCGGGCGAATATGTCCGCCGTAAGGAAGGCAAGAAGAAGTAACGCCATGAAAAGCTCACGCGAAAAGATGCAGCGCCGCGCCCAGCGGGTCCGCACCAAGCTCCGGAAGGTCGCCGAAGGCCGTCCGCGTCTGTCGGTTGCGCGCAGCCACAAGAACATCTCCGCCCAGATCATCGACGACGAGAAGGGCATCACGCTCGCTTCGGCTTCGACGCTGGAAAAAGACGTTCTCGGCGGTGCCAAGACCGGCGCTGACACGTCCGCAGCTGCGCAGGTCGGCAAGATCCTGGCAGAGCGCGCCAAGAAAGCCGGTGTTGAAGACGTTGTCTTCGACCGCGGCGGCTACATGTTCCACGGCCGGGTGAAAGCCCTGGCAGACGCCGCCCGTGAGGGCGGTCTCAAATTCTAAGGAGAGGCCCTATGGCTGAAGAAAGAGGAAGAGGCCGCCGGAATCGCGATCGCGACGAGGAGCAGTCCGAATTCGTCGACAAGCTGGTTGGCATCAACCGCGTCGCAAAGACGGTGAAGGGTGGTAAGAACTTCGGTTTCGCAGCTCTCGTCGTTGTGGGTGACCAGAAGGGCCGCGCCGGCTTCGGCAAGGGGAAAGCCCGCGAAGTGCCGGAAGCCATCCGCAAGGCGACGGAAGAAGCCAAGCGCAACATGGTCCGCATCCCGCTGCGCGAAGGCCGCACGCTTCACCATGACGGCAAAGGCCGTTGGGGCGCTGGCAAGGTCGTGCTGCGCGCAGCCCCTCCCGGTACTGGTGTGATCGCCGGTGGTCCGATGCGTGCCGTGATGGAAGTGCTGGGCGTCCAGGACGTCGTCGGCAAGTCGATCGGCTCCTCGAACCCGTACAACATGGTTCGTGCAACGTTTGATGCTCTGAAGGAACAGGCCAGCCCGCGTTCCGTCGCTTCCAAGCGTGGCCTGAAAGTTCAGGACGTGGTTGGACGCCGCACCGATGGTGCGTCGGAAGCCGGCGTCGTTGAAGCCTGAGCCTAGGGAAGGGTAACGACATGTCGAAATCCAAGCTTACCGTCCGCCAGACCGGCAGCCCGATCGGCCGCAAGCCCGAACAGCGTCAGACGCTGGTTGGCCTCGGCCTGAACAAGGTTGGCCGGACCAAGGAACTCGAAGACACTCCGGCTGTGCGCGGCATGATCCGCAAAGTGGCCCACCTGGTCGAGGTGGTCGGCGAATAAGGCCTCCGTGCCGCATCGCCGCCGCCCCAACCATCAAGACGTATCGGAAGATAGAACGATGAAACTCAACGAACTGTCCCCCGCTGAAGGCTCCACCAAGCAGCGCATGCGCATTGGCCGCGGCGTCGGCTCGGGCAAAGGCAAGACGGGTGGCCGCGGTGTTAAAGGTCAGAAGGCCCGTTCCGGCGTTGCCATCAATGGCTTCGAAGGCGGCCAGATGCCGATCTACATGCGCCTGCCGAAGCGGGGCTTCACTCCGCGCGGCCAGAAGACGATGTCCTGGGTCAACCTGGGCCGCGTCACCAAGGCGGTCGAAGCCGGCAAACTGGACGCTTCCAATGTGACGGAAGAAACGCTGGTCGCTTCCGGCCTCGTGCGCAACGTCCGTGACGGCGTTCGCCTGCTGGCCAAGGGCGCTGCCCCGAAAAACCTCAACATCACAGTGACCGGTGCCTCCAAGGCTGCCATCGAAGCCGTTGAAAAGGCTGGCGGCAAGGTGACGGTTACGGGTGCCGCGAAAGACACGGCTGCAGAATAAACAGCGGTTTTTACCCGGAACCCCTTCACAAACACCGTGACGCCGCCGATTTTGGCGGCGCACGCATTTTCAGGGAGATCGAGCGTCGATGGCCAATGCCGCAGAACAGATGGCTCGCAATGTAAATCTGGGAACCTTTGCCAAGGCCAAGGACCTCCAGAACCGCATCCTGTTTACTCTGGGCATGTTGCTGCTCTACCGGCTCGGCACATTCGTCCCGATTCCGGGTCTCGACCCGATCGCTTATGCCTCGATCTTCGAAAGCCAGTCCGGCGGCCTGCTGGGCAACATGAACATGTTTGCCGGCGGGGCAGTGGAGCGGATGGGCATCTTCGCCCTGAACGTGATGCCGTACATTACTGCCTCCATCATCATCCAGATGATGACCCAGGCCTCCCCGACGCTTGAGAAGCTGAAGAAGGAAGGCGAAGCCGGCCGCAAGCAGATAAACCAGTATACCCGCTACCTGACGCTGGCATTTGCGCTGGTTCAGTCCTTCGCGATCTCATCCGGCCTGTCGCATGTCCGGATCGATGGCATCGCCGGGCCGTTCTTCATCCTTACCGGTGTGGTGACCCTCACGGGCGGCACGATGCTGCTGATGTGGATGGGTGAGCAGATCACCGCCCGCGGCATCGGCAACGGCGTCTCACTGATCATCTTCGCCGGCATCGTGGCCGAGCTGCCCAAGGCGATCGTGAACCTGATCAGCCAGGCGCGTGCGACCTCGGTGAACGTGGTGTTCGTCATCGCGATTGCGGCCATGGTGATCGCTCTGGTCGTGTTCATCGTGTTCATGGAGCGGTCGCAGCGGCGGTTGCTGATTCAGTATCCGAAACGGCAGCAGGCGCATGGTGTGGCGCAGGGGCAGAAGAGCTTCCTGCCGCTGAAGATCAACACTGCGGGTGTGATTCCCCCGATCTTTGCTTCGGCCCTGCTGATGCTGCCGCTCACCGTTGTGGGCTTCATGGGCGGCAATGCGGCCGGTGCAGCGACGGACACGGAAGTGAATGGCATCCTTTCCTGGCTCGCTGCGAACTTCTCAGCCGGCACCTGGACGCACATCATCTCCTATTGTGTGCTCGTGATCTTCTTCACCTTCTTCTACACCTCGATCATGTTTAATCCCGAGGAAACGGCGGATAACCTCCGGAAATATGGCGGTTTTATCCCGGGCATCCGGCCGGGCTCCAACACGGCAGCCTACTTCGACTACGTCCTGACTCGCCTCACCGTGATCGGTGCGCTGTATTTGACCTTTGTCTGTGTTCTGCCCGAACTGCTTCGGCGTTATTACCCCGAGATCCCGTTTTACATCGGGGGTACGTCGCTGCTGATCGTGGTGTCGGTGACAATGGACACCGTGACGCAGATACAGTCGCATTTGATTGCGCATCAATATGAAGGCATGATCAAGAAGTCGAAGCTCGGGGGCCGGAAGAAATGAATCTAATACTGTTCGGGCCGCCTGCGGCCGGGAAAGGTACGCAGGCGAAACGCTTGGTTGAGGAGCGCGGTTTCATCCAGCTCTCCACAGGCGACATGCTGCGCGCCGCTCGCGCATCAGGCTCTGAACTGGGCCAGCGCGTTGCGACAATCATGGATGAAGGCGGCCTCGTTTCCGATGAGATCGTGATCGCCCTGATCGACGAACAGCTGACCGCCAACAAGGGGGCTGCCGGCTTCATTTTTGATGGATTCCCGCGCACGGTCGGTCAGGCCGGCGCCCTGGACGAGCTGCTGAAGTCCCGTGGCACCGAAGTGAACCGGGTTATCCGTCTGGTCGTCGATGACGAGCAGCTTCTGGCGCGCGTCACGAAGCGTTTTGAAGAGCAGGGGCGCAAGGACGACAATCCGGAAACCTTCTCGAAACGTCTTGAGAAATACTATGAGGACACAGCGCCTCTGGTGCCGATTTACGCTGAGCGGAGCATCCTGACGGAAGTCGACGGGATGGCCGCGATCGACGAGGTCGCAAAGCAGATCGACGCTGCGCTGAAAGAGACGGCATAAAGCTGGGATTCCGCTGTTGACGCGTTAATTTCCACGGCTATAAGCCTCCTTTCTTAGCTTAAGGCTTAATCGCCGGCGCGCGAGGCGGACCGTATTCCGGCTCGGCGCGCTTTTAATGTTTGAACAGTCCGCTTGAGGAGAACCGGCATTGGCCCGTATTGCAGGCGTAAATATCCCGACCAATAAGCGCGTCGTCATTGCGCTGCGGTACATCCATGGCATTGGTCCGGCCTTCGCACAGGAAATCTGCGAAAAGGTGGGCGTCGACGCATCTCGCCGCGTGAACGAACTGACCGACGCTGAGGTCATCAAGATCCGCGAAACGATCGACGCCGATTACATGGTCGAGGGTGATCTGCGCCGTGACACGTCCATGAACATCAAGCGCCTGATGGACCTTGGCTGCTACCGTGGCCTTCGCCATCGCCGTAAGCTGCCGGTTCGCGGTCAGCGGACGCACACCAACGCCCGTACCCGCAAGGGTCCGGCCAAGCCGATCGCCGGCAAGAAGAAGTAAGGGGTAGTTCGTCATGGCTCGTGAGACGACCCGCGTCCGCCGCAAGGAACGCAAGAACATCACCTCGGGTGTTGTTCATGTGAACTCCAGCTTCAACAACACGATGGTCACCATCACCGACGCACAGGGGAATACCATCTCCTGGTCTTCGTCGGGTACGATGGGCTTCAAGGGTTCGCGCAAGTCGACCCCGTATGCTGCCCAGATGGCGGCAGAAGATGCTGCCAAGAAGGCCATGGAGCATGGCCTGCAAACCGTCGAGGTTCTCGTCCGTGGTCCGGGTTCGGGCCGTGAGAGCGCGCTTCGTGCCCTTCAGGCTGCTGGCCTGACGGTTACGGCGATCAGCGACACGACGCCGATCCCGCACAATGGGTGCCGCCCGCCGAAACGCCGCCGCGTCTAAACGGATTGAACCTTCCCGGTGGCGCGACCATATCGCGCCGCCATCCGCTTTTTGAGGATCGCCACACATGGCCGAGAACACCGCCGTCAACGACCGTAACTGGAAAGAACTGATCCGCCCGAACCGCCCTGTGGTTCAGGCTGGATACGACCCGAAGCGCAAGGCGAAGCTCGTGATCGAGCCGCTGGAGCGTGGCTATGGTACGACGCTGGGCAACGCCCTGCGCCGCGTGCTGCTGTCCTCGCTGCAAGGGGCTGCCATCATTGGCGTCCAGATCGACAACGTCGTTCACGAATTCTCCGCCATTCCGGGCGTGCGTGAAGACGTCACCACGATCGTCCTGAACCTGAAGCAAGTCGCCATCTTCATGGAAAGCGACACCACCAAGCGCATGGTCCTGAAAGCGACCGGCCCGGGTGAAGTGAAAGCTGGCCAGATCGAGACCTCGGGCGATACGAAGATCCTCAACCCCGATCACGTGATCTGTACCCTCGATGACGGCGCTGAAGTCCGCATGGAATTCACCGTTGCTACCGGCAAGGGGTATGTCCCGGCCGAGGCACACCGTCCGGAAGACGCCCCGATCGGCTATATCCCGATTGACGCGATCTATTCACCGGTCCGCCGCGTCGGCTACCAGGTGGAAGACACGCGTGAAGGCACGAAGCTGGACTTCGACAAGCTGACCCTCGACATCGAAACCGATGGCTCGGTCACGCCGGAAGATTCCGTCGCTTACGCCGCTCGCATCCTGCAGGACCAGCTGCAGCTCTTCATCAACTTCGAAGAGCCGACGCTGGAAGCCGGCACCCAGACGGAAGAAACCGACCTCGGCTTCAACCCGGTCCTCCTCAAGAAGGTGGACGAGCTGGAACTGTCCGTGCGTTCGGCAAACTGCCTGAAGAACGACAACATTGTTTACATCGGTGACCTGATCCAGAAGTCGGAAGCGGAAATGCTGCGTACCCCGAACTTCGGCCGCAAGTCGCTGAACGAAATCAAGGAAGTCCTCGCTGGTCTTGGCCTGCACCTCGGCATGGAAGTGCCGGATTGGCCGCCGGAAGACATCGAAGGCCTTGCCAAGAAATACGACGACCACCTCTAGGACCCGAAAACAGCCGGGGGCCTGACCACCTCCTGTAAGGATTGAAACCATGCGCCATCGCCTTGGATACCGCAAACTGAACAAGACGACTTCGCACCGCAAGGCGATGTTCGCCAACATGGCCGCAAGCCTGATCGAGCATGAGCAGATCGTTACGACCCTGCCCAAAGCGAAGGAAATGGCGCCGCTGATGGACAAGCTGGTGACCTTGGCCAAGAAGGGCGATCTTGCTGCCCGCCGTCAGGCTCTCTCCAAGGTCCGCGACGAAGAGGCTGTCCGCAAGCTGTTCGACGTGTTCGGCGACCGCTACAAGGACCGCAACGGCGGCTACACCCGCGTGCTGAAAGCCGGCTTCCGCCATGGCGACAACGCACCGGTTGCTGTCCTGGAAATGGTCGACCGGGATGAGTCCGCCAAAGGCGCCGCCGACAAGGCCCGCCACGAGGCTGAACTCGAAGCCGGCGAATAATCCGCGCAAAGAATTTTCCGCAAGAAAATCAAAGAGCCCCGGAGTTTTCCTCCGGGGCTTTTTGTTTTTGCGGTTGACGCTTCTTCTCCGATCCATCATACGGCGCCTCCACTCAGCAGCGGAGAGTTCCGATGAATTATCGGTTCCCAAGTCAGACACGGAAGGACGGCGCCCTGGTTCAAGGACGCGATCCGTTCCGCATGGAGGTTGCTGGATAGGGGTGATGGTCAGCCCGATGGCCTGAAGGTCATATGCCGCCCTCCGCGCGTTCCGCCCGGAGGGTTTTCTTTTCTCTCTCACCCAAAGGGATTCGCGCGGAGGGCTTGTCAGGAGGAGTCTGCGGGCAGCAGACTGCGAGAAGATGAGTGAGTTTGAAGTGTTCGAGACCTTCGCCGGGGGCCGTATCAAGGCCTGGGTAAAAGGCGTGCCGCTCGAAGAGGCCGCACGTGAGCAGCTGGAAAATGTTGCCGGGCTGCCGTTCGTGCACTCGCACCTTGCCGTCATGCCTGACGTGCATTTCGGGCGCGGCGCGACGGTCGGCTCCGTCATTCCGACGAAAGGCGCGATTATTCCGGCCGCGGTCGGGGTCGACATCGGCTGCGGGATGATGGCGGTACGCACCAGCCTGACATCGAACGACCTGCCGGACAGCCTCTCGGCCGTCCGCAGCGAGATCGAGCGGAAGGTGCCGGTTGGCAACGGACCGGGCGGGAACCACAAGGATACCCCGTCGCGTGCGGCCTCGGCCCTGCGCCGGTCCGGGCTCGAGGAGCGGCTCGAGGCGATCCTGGTGAAGCACAAGCGCATCCAGCGCACGAAGTTTGCGACGCAGCTCGGCACGCTCGGCGGCGGGAACCATTTCATCGAACTTTGCCTCGATGAGGTGGACCGTGTCTGGGTCATGCTCCATTCCGGTTCGCGCGGGACGGGCAACATCCTCGGCACCTACTTCATCCAGGAAGCCCGCGAGGCGCTGGAGAAGCGGGTGCTCGGCTATCACGTGCCGGACAAGGATCTCGCCTTCTTCGTGGAAGGCGAGGAGTTGTTCGACGACTATGTCATGGCTGTCGGCTGGGCGCAGGACTATGCGCGCCTCAACCGCGAGGTGATGATGGACCGTGTGCTGATCGCCCTGCGTGATCTGCTCCCGGCCTTCACGCTCGGCAAGATGGCTGTGAACTGCCACCACAATTATGTGGAGCGGGAACACCATTTCGGCGCTGATGTCTGGGTCACCCGCAAGGGCGCCGTGCGCGCCGGCGCGGGGGAGTTTGGCATCATTCCGGGCTCGATGGGGGCGAAATCCTTCATCGTGCGCGGAAAGGGCCATGCGGAGTCGTTCTGCTCGTGCTCACATGGGGCAGGGCGGACCATGTCGCGTGCCGAGGCCAAGCGCACCTTCACGGTGGATGATCACCTCGCCGCAACGGCGGGTGTGGAATGCCGCAAGGACGCGGGCGTCATCGACGAAACGCCGATGGCCTACAAGGACATCAACGCCGTCATGGCCGCCCAATCGGACCTTGTGGACATCGTCCACACGCTGAAACAGGTCGTGTGTGTCAAAGGCTGATCGAATAAGTTTTGGCGCAGCCTTGACAGTTAACTGTGGCTCGTCTTATACGCCTCCTTCTTCTTGATCAGCCATCCGGATACGGATGGCTGCTCAAACCAAACAACGGACCAAACAGATGAAGCACGGTTGTACAGCAACAATCCTGCTCCTCAGTCGATGGGGAGCGCAGTCAGCGTCCCCCGCGCGTTTGCCGGTGGGCGCCTGACCTCAAATTTTTCTGACTTCAATCTGTCCGTGCCCGGCATCCTGGTCGGCGGACGATCTGGAAGGAGGTGGATCATGGGCAATCCCATGACCCGGCGCCCTGTGCGGCCACTCGGCCGTACCGGTGCCATGACGCCCTTGCTGCGGTTCCTTGCTGGAACGCACGCAGAAGCACTGGCCATCGTATGGCCTGCGCCGCATGCGGGTTTTCTGGCCCTGCCGTCCGCCCGCCGCCACGCGGCGGCGATCCTGCTTGCTCGTGATCTCGAACTGAACGAGATCGCCCGTCTTGTGGAATTTGGACGCGACGGGGATGTTGCGAAACATCTCATGCATGGCCAGGCAGCTGGCGGACTGATGAAGTCGCTGTCCCGGCTGGGCGAGATCCTGTGGGAGGCATCCGACTATAATCTGTTCCTGTCCCTGTTCTCCGACGAGAACACGGCGCAGGTGCTTCGGCACACGGACGAGATTCGTCCGGAACAGCTTCATCTGATCCGCAGGCTGCCGGTCCTGCTCCGGGTGCCGAAAATTCTTCGGCATATCCCGGACAGTAAGGGCGCTGTCGATGACCTGGCCGAAGCGTTCCGACTTGCCGTGCGCATGCGCGGCAAGGATCAGGCGGCGTCGGTTGCCCGCCGGTGGGAGCGGGCTGCATCGTCCGAACGCCTGTTCGACATGGCGGCGGAAGACCTGCAGCCCGTCCGCTTCGGCAACATGCTGGCCCCGCCGGACCTGCCGCCTGCCTTCTTCCGGGTCGGCGACAGGAAAACGCTGGAACAGGTCGCGCTGGAATTCCGCAATTGCCTGCGGGATTTCACCAGCGACATCGCGGCCGGGCATATGGCGGTCTACGTCCTGCGTGATGGCGTGGAACGGGCCGTCCTGGCCCTGCGCCGGGATACGGCTGGCTGGCGGCTCGCCGAGGCGAAAGGCAAGGACAATTCGGACCTGCGCGAGGAAACGCTCCGGTTCATTGTCGATGCCGTGGAACTGGCAGGCGGGCGGACAGGCGAGTCCAGCTGGGTTCTTGCCCGCCGGCTGCATGAGCATGTGTGCGGCCGGTGCGGTCCGGCGCATGTCCCGGTGCGGGAAACCTGGGAAGAACGGTTGATGCTGGGCTCTCTCTGGGACTGATCCGGGCGCCCGAAGGGAGGCGCCTCTCCGGAAACGGGGAGGCGTCTTCTCACGGAAGTATCTTGTACAGTCCGGAATTGCGGATAGGCTCAGCGCCGCCTATCGGAGCATTCCCCCATGATATTCGACCGTATCAAGCCGCTCGACGCCATCCTTGCGACTGCGGAAAAGAAGTCCCTGCACAGATCCCTCGGCGCCTTCCAGCTGACCATGCTCGGCATCGGCGCGGTGATCGGGACAGGCATTTTCGTGCTGACCGCCGCGGCGGCCCAGAAGGCCGGACCGGGCATGATGTTCTCTTTCGTCATCGCCGGGTTCGTCTGCGCGGTGGCGGCCCTTTGTTATTCAGAGCTCGCCTCCATGGTGCCTGTGTCGGGCTCTGCCTATACCTACACCTATGCCGTGATGGGGGAGCTGCTGGCCTGGATGGTCGGCTGGGCGCTGATCCTCGAATATGCCGTGGCAGCCTCGGCCGTGTGTGTCGGCTGGTCCGGGTACGTCATGGGCCTCGTCGAGAACTTAACCGGGTTCACCTTACCCGCGGCGCTCAGTAGCGGCCCGGCCTGGGGCTTTGCAGGCGGCATTCCGAGCGTCGACTTCAGCCATGGCGTGGTGAACCTGCCGGCCATCGTGGTGGCGGCCGTCGTCACGTGGCTGCTGGTCATCGGCACCAGCGAAAGCGCCTCGGTGAATGCCGTGCTCGTCGCCATCAAGGTCACGGCCCTTACGGCCTTCATCGTGCTGAGTTTACCGATCCTGAAGGGAGAGAACTTCACGCCGCTGATGCCAACGGGCCTCCTCGGCCATGACGGCCTCGGCGTCGTCGGAGCGGCGGCGACCATCTTTTTTGCCTATGTCGGCTTCGATGCAGTTTCGACAGCTGCGGAAGAGACCAAGAACCCGCAGCGCAATGTACCGATCGGACTGCTCGGCTCTCTGGCCATCTGTACCGTGTTTTATTTCCTCGTGGCAGCGGGTGTGGTCGGCACGGTTGGGGCCCAGCCGGTGCGCGATGCCGCCGGCGCGGTCCTGCCACCGGATGGGGCAGGTTTTGCCGCCCGCTGCGCCGAACTCCGGGCGGTGGGCGAGGCCCCCATCGTCTGTTCGGACGAGGCGCTCGCCGAAACGCTCCGCACCATCGGCTTCCCGGTGATCGGCAACCTTGTCGGCCTCGCGGCCTCCATCGCGCTGCCTTCGGTGATCCTGATGATGATCTATGGCCAGACGCGGATCTTCTTCGTCATGGCCCGCGACGGCCTGCTGCCCGAAAACCTCGCCGATGTGCACCCGAAGTTCAGGACACCGTGGAAGATGACCATCTTCACCGGTATCTGCGTGGCCATTGCGGCGGCCTTCTTCCCGGTTGGCCAGCTGGCGGACATTTCGAACTCCGGCACGCTGTTCGCCTTCTTCATGGTGGCGATTGCGGTGATGATGCTGCGTCGGACGGATCCGGACCGGTTCCGCCCGTTCCGCACGCCGTTTGTCTGGATCATCGCGCCGATCGCCGCGATCGGTTGTCTTGGCCTCTATCTGAACCTGCCCTTCGTGGCGAAAATGGTTCTGCCGGTCTGGGGTGCCATCGGGCTCGCGATCTATTTCTTCTACAGCCGCAAACGCAGCCATGTCGGCCTTGGCCTGATCGAAGTACACGAGGAAGATTCCGACGTACCGCCCTCGGCGGCGCCGCCGATCTGACGGAACGGGGATTGGAACTCTCTCGCGGCGAGGCTATCCTGCTGCGGGACAATAAGAAACCGGAGGAAATGAGATGGCTGACGGACACGCCGGCGGCGAACGCGCAAAATTCCGCGAAATGCTGGAAGGCACCAAGGAAGACTGGGATATCATCGCGGAGAATTCCCGCATCTTCAACAAGGGCCTCGCCAAGCGGGTGCTGGACCACCTCCGCCTGCTGGATGGCGATTTCGGCGGCTTCCCGATCGACCGGCTTGAGCACTCGCTGCAGACGGCGACCCGCGCCCACCGGGACGGGCGAGACGAGGAATATGTCGTCTGCGCCCTGCTACACGATATCGGCGACACGCTGGGCAGCATGAACCATCCGGACGTGGCTGCCGCGATCCTCAAGCCGTTCGTTTCCGAGGAAAACCTCTGGATGGTCGCCAATCATGGCGCGTTCCAGGGCTATTACTTCTTCGAGTATCTCGGCCTCGACAAGAATATGCGCGAACAGTTCAAGGACAGCCCGCACTACCAGCGCTGCGCCGAGTTCTGCCACAAGTATGATCAGGCGGCTTTCGACCCGGATTATGAAAGCGAGCCGCTGGAATTTTTCGAGCAGATGGTGGAGCGCGTCTTCTCCAAGCCGAAGAACTCCATGTATCTGAAAGCCATGAAAAACGCGGAATAGTCCGCAGGCAGACCGCCAAAAAGGCCCGTACCCAAAGGATACGGGCCTTTTTTCATGCAGTTGCCGGGGTTTGCGTCAGCTTTCCTTCACTTCGCATTTGCCCGGATAGGCGACACTGACGCCTTCGGCATAGGCTTCGCAGCGGTTGCCATAGGTCTTGCCGTCGCAACCGCAGACCGGGCGGTATTCCTTGGTGCAGATCGGGCCCGTCTTCCGGCAGACGCCGGCAGCATCCGCGATCGAGTGGCATGCGCCATCTTCAAAGATGCAGGTCAGGCCGTCATCGCACTGGAAGGCGGCGATGCCACCGCACATAGCGCCTTCGCCGGTCGCGGGGGCTTCCGCGGGGGTCTCCACGGGCGCGGCCACTTCGTCGGCTGGAACGGCCCGGTCAGGCACAACGCCCGGTTCGAGAAACCAGGCGCAACCGGCGAGAAAGATTGAGGAAAATAAAAGGATGGCGAGGCGCATGGGATTCTCCTTTCGGGAGAACAGCCTGCGCCTCGCCATCATTTTTGGCAAGTCTGGAGCCGGGGCTTAGCCCTTGGCTTTGCCTTCAGCGACGAGCGAGAACATGTTCTGGCCGTGCTGGCCGCCGGAAGTGAAGGCCGGCAGTGTCTTGCTGGTGTCGGTGATCTCGTCCCACTTGGCCGCAACGGCTTCGGCGGTCAGCTCTTCGCCCTGGCCGACATAGGCGCCGCGGGTTTCGACGATGCGGGCCATCGAGAAGGCACCGGCGCCAGCCGACAGGATCAGGCCGGTCGGAGCGTCGTCTTTCACCAGGTTCATCACGCCCGGCGTGACATATTCCGGCTTCAGCTGTTCCAGCGCTTCCGGCGGCATCAGGCCTTCGGTCATGCGTGTCGCGGCGACCGGGCAGACGGCGTTGATCTTGATGTCGTTCTTCGCGCCTTCGATTTTCAGGGTGTTCATCATGCCGACCACGCCCAGCTTGCCGGCGCCATAGTTGGCCTGGCCGAAATTGCCATAGAGGCCGGTGGAGGAGGTGGTCACGACGATACGGCCGTAGTTCTGGGCTTTCATGATGTCCCAGGCAGCATGCACCGGCAGGAACGTGCCGCGCAGGTGAACGGCGAGAACCAGGTCGATGTCCTGGGTCGTCATTTTCGAGAACGACTTGTCGCGCAGGATACCGGCATTGGCGATGATGATGTCAATGCGACCCCATTTTTCCATGGTGTCGTCGATCATTTTCTTCACGCCGGCTTCGTCAGCGACGGACGAGCCGTTGGAGATGGCTTCGCCACCCATGGCTTCGATTTCCTTCACCACGGCTTCTGCGGCGTCGGAGCTGCCGCCCGAACCGTCCATCGACGCACCGAGGTCGTTGATGACGACTTTTGCGCCGCGGCGGGCGAGTTCGAGGGCGTGGCAGCGGCCAAGACCGCCGCCGGCACCCGTAACAATGGCAACGCGACCGTCAAAACGGATGTCAGACATGGGCTTTCTCCTGAAAAGTTTGGGGGTTTCACACCAGACGCTCACGTCAACGTCAAGCACATCCCTTACGTCAGCCCTTGCGCGTGTTGTCGCGGTGTGTATCCGTTCCATTCTGGAATTCACCAGAGGAGGAAACATCATGCTCGCTTATGTCACGCTCGGCTCGAATGATACGGCCAGGGCCTGCGCCTTCTATGACGCGGTTCTCGGCGAAATGGGGGCCAAGCAGGTCTTCAATAATGGCCGACTTCACTTCTACGGCACGGGGCCGGGCGCGCCCATGCTGGCAATCGGCGGCCCGTACGACGAGAAGGCGGCGACCTGCGGCAACGGCGTGATGCCGGCGCTTGCCTGCCCGGACAATGCGACGGTCGACAAGGTCTACAAGAAGGCCATCGAACTCGGTGCCAAGGACGAAGGCGAACCCGGCAACCGCATGCCGACCTTCTACGGCGCCTATTTCCGCGACCCGGACGGCAACAAGATCTGCGTCTGCAAGCTGGGCTAAGTGGTTTCGTCTCCTCTCCGGTGGGGAGGGGACGTCACCTCGCTCCGGATATCTGTTCGAGCCGCGCATTGGCGTTTTGGCACCAGTGACAATCCACGTCCGGGGCGAGTTGGAGCGCCCGCCTGAAGGCATCTGCCGCCTCAGCCTCATGGCCACAGGCCAGCAGGCCTTCCCCCAGACTGTCCCTGAGATTGCCATCGTCGGGAAATTGGCCAGCATTCAGCCGCAGCAGGGCGGTCGACCAATCGCAATCATCTTCCCTGAGCCGTTGGAAGCCGATGCGGTTCAGGATGGCGGGGTTTTCTACAGGCCGGCCAAGCCCGGCTTCCATGAAGGACAGCAAGATGCCGGCCTCTGATGCCGTATGGCTGTCCATGAATCGGTAGACGAGTTCATAGCTCAAAGGAGCGATCGGCGGCGGCACATAGTTCTCATCGCGGGCCAGTCTGGCGACGCGCCAGGCGATCGAGTCGACAGCTTCCGGCAGGGACACATTTGTCAGGAACACGACGACCAGGTCCTCGTCCACAAACCGGATGAGATCTGCGAAGAAGAGGCCATTCGACCCATTGTGCGTGACAATGCGGCGGCCATCGTTCGTGCTCTGAATACTCCAACCATAGCCATAAAATGTCGTGCCGCCTTCAGTCTCCGGAACATGAGGTGCCTGGAGCAGGGCGACGCTTTCTCGGCTCAGCACCGTTCCGTCACGCAGGGCCTTGTGCCAGTTGTAGAGATCACCGGTCGTTGAGTGCAGGTCGCCCTTGCCAATGCCGAACCAGGTGACCGGACCGTTGCCCCATTGCCGGAAAGTAGTTCCCCAGCTTTTCCAGGTGGCGGTCTCCAGGTCGAAATAGTATCCGTTCGCGATCCGGTCCGCGCGCCAGTCCGGCTGCAGATACCCGGTCTGGCTCAAGCCAGCTGGTTCCAGAAGGTGTTGTTGAAGATAGTCCTCAAAGGGTTGGCCGGACGTTTGCTCCACGATCGCCGCCAAAAGGGTATAGCCGGTATTGGCATACTCATGACGGGTGCCAGGTTCGGTTGCGAGGGTTGAGGCAAAGAAGGCCGTCAGGAAGTCTTCCTTGCTGGCTTCATCATAGCGAAAGCCAAGATCCTGACGGGAGATGCCGCCTGTGTGGGTCAGCAGCTGGTGCACCGTGATCCCAGCCTTGTCTTTGGGGGTGTCGTCAAACAGATCCCCAAGCGTGTCGCCGAGGTGGAGTTTGTCCTGTTCTACAAGTTTGAGAATGGCTGCCGCGGTGAACTGCTTGGTGACCGAGCCGATGTTGAACACGGTCTCCGGCGAAACCTTCACGCCCGCCTCATAGTCAGCATACCCATACCCTCTGGATAAAAGCACCTCATCGCCCTTCGCGACCAGGACAGCGCCCGAGAAATGATGGGGCTCGGCAGCTGACAGGAAGGCGTCGATCCGTTGCGCGAGACGGGAGTCGTCTTCGGCAAAGGCCGGACACGGCAATACGAATGCCAGCACAGGGATCGCCAGAACGACGAGCCTTTTGAGGATATTTGGCAATACCTTACTCCGGTATCAGGATTGAACTGATCAGTCCGGCCGCTGGTCTTCCAGCTGCCCGGCATAGAAGCTGCGAATGTCCTTCACCAGAGCGTCCAGCGCACCCTCGTTCAGGTACATCATGTGGCCGCCCTGATAGTAGGTCATTTCTACCCGGTCCTGCGGGATGCCATAGCGGGCGAAGGTGATCTCCGCGTCGAAGAAGGGGCAGATCAGGTCGTAATAGCCGCTCGCGACCATGACGTTCAGGCCGGTATTGTGGCGCATCGCCGTGGTCAGCTTGCGCCCCGCATTCACATAGTGCGGCTCCCAGTACTGGCCTTCCGGCACATCGCGGAAATTCCACTGCTCGCCGGCCTCCGGGCTGGAGACCATATAGGGCCGGTTCATCTCAACGCCGAGGTCGGTGGCGAGATACTGGTTCATCAGGGCCGAATAGGCCGAGCTGACCGCATAACTCGACACGTCATCTTCCGGGCCTTCGGCGATGTCGTCGGCCTCATCCCCCAGATAACGCCCGTCGAGCCGACCAAGTGCCACCCCCTCATCCCGCAGCAGCTCTTTCTGGAACCGGTGCATCAGGATGCGAAGGTTCGAGGTCTCGATATATTGCGGGTCGAGCCCCGTAAAAAAGACGAGCTTGTCGCGGATATAGGTGCGCTCCTCCGGGCTCAGCCGGTCGCCTTTCCAGAGGGCGGGGCCGTATTCGTCGCGGGCGAAGGCGCGGGCCTCTGCCAGGAACTCCGCTTGCGGAATGCCTTGTCCGGCGCGGCCGTGATACTGTGCCACCGCGGCCATCGAGGGCAGGTAGGTGACATAGGAATAGACATTGTCATGGACGGAGGTGGACCCCTCATAGTCCAGTGCCTGCGAGACCAGCACGATGCCGTTGAGGGCAATGTCCACGTCGCCCACCGTCAGCTCATCGGCCAGATAAGCCGCGCGCGTCGTGCCGAAGCTTTCACCGATCAGGTATTTCGGGGCGTTCCAGCGCTTGTGCTTGGTAATCCAGATGCGGATGAATTCCGCGATGGATTCCTTGTCGCCCGCTTCGCTCCAGTAATCCTTGTTCTCGCCTTCGCCGATGGCCTGGCTGAAGCCGGTGCCGACCGGGTCGATGAAGACGAGATCCGTCATGTCCAGGATGGAGAGCGGATTGTCTACCATCCGATAAGGCGCGGCGCCATCATCCTCGTCGGCGTCGCTGGCCACCACAACGCGCTTCGGGCCGAGCAGGCCAAGATGCAGCCAGACCGAGGCAGAGCCCGGCCCGCCATTGAATACGAACGTCACCGGCCGGTCGGACCCGGCCTTCTCCTGAACGTAGGAGATCGTGAACAGGCTCGCCGCGGGCTTGCCCTCATCATTCTTGATCTGCGTCTCGCCCGCCTCGACCTTGTAGGACATTTTCTGCCGGCCGAACGTGCCGGAATGCTGGGTGACGAACATCACCGGCTCGGGCACGGGCCTGGAAGTTGTATTGGCTTCGGTTTCCTTTGCCGCTTCGGCGCTGTCGGTTTCGGCAAAGGCAGGGGCGGTCATGGCCATCAGGGCAGCCATGAAAAGAGCGCGCAGTTTCATTTGGGTCACTTCTCCTCGGCATCGGGCGGGCCGTCTCCCAGGAGATGGCGCCAGAGGCCTGAATACTAAGGCGAAAACCTATCCATCGCTTTTCGGGACGTCAAATGAAGGTTGAACCGGGTGTGCGATTGGCGGGCGCCCTGCCTGCCGGTTCGCCGCCTGCCTGGCATCGCATCCGGCGCGCACATGAAAGCTTCCCCTGCGGCGATGTCACGTTTAATCCATATGGCTGATATCTTTGGGGAAGGGAGACTGGGCCGGGATGAACATCATGGGTTTCGAATGGGGCTGGGACAACGCCCGCGCGTTGCTTGGCATCGCCATGATCTATGGCCTGTGCTGGGCCTGGTCTGAAAAACGGAAGCTCTTCCCGTGGAAAGTCGTGATCGGCGCCACGGTGATGCAGTTCGTTTTCGCGCTGATCCTGTTTGGCATCCCCTTCATCCGCTCCATCCTTTTCCGCGCCAATGATGTGGTCGACGGCCTTCAGGCCGCCACCCGCGCGGGCACGGGCTTCGTGTTCGGCTATGTCGGGGACAATGTCGCCGGCGCCGAGCTGATGGATGGCACGCCGCCGCCGCTCTTCTTCTTCCAGATCCTGCCCATCGTGATCGTCGTGGCCGCCCTGTCGGCCATGCTCTGGCACTGGGGCATCCTGAAATGGATCACCAATGGCTTCGCCTTTATCTTCCGGCGCGGCATGGGCC
The DNA here is from genome assembly GCF_003263315.1 of Hyphomonas sp. GM-8P. Lineage (NCBI taxonomy): Bacteria > Pseudomonadati > Pseudomonadota > Alphaproteobacteria > Hyphomonadales > Hyphomonadaceae > Hyphomonas > Hyphomonas sp. GM-8P. The sequence continues at coordinate 13,583 of NZ_AWFE01000074.1, read as the reverse complement.
TTGGCGGCGCGACGTCGCTGGCTGTCTCCGCCAATGTCTTCATGGGCATGACCGAGGCGCCGGTTCTGATCCGGCCCTACATCAAGGGCATGACCCGCTCGGAACTGCTGATCATGATGACGGCCGGTTTCGCCACCATCGCGGGCTCCGTTCTCGTGGTTTACGGCTCCTTTCTGGAAGGCAAGATGGCGAACCCGTTGGCCCAGCTGCTGACCGCCTCCATCATGGCCGCGCCTGCCGCCGTCGCCGTCGCGCTCACCATGATCCCGGAAACCACACCCGCGACCGAGCGGATGAAGGAGCCGGACTTCAACTACGCGTCCACCATGGACGCCTTCTCGCGCGGCGCGACAGACGGCCTGCAGATCGTGTTCAATATCGCAACCATGCTGATCGCGGCGCTGGCGCTGCTCTGGCTGGTCAATGCCGGGCTTGGCGCCCTGCCGGATGTCGCCGGTGCACCGCTCTCCATCGAGCGCGTCCTCGGCTGGATCTTCGCCCCGCTGATGTACATGGTTGGCGTGCCGATGGAGGAGGCCGCGAAGTCGGGCTCCCTTATGGGCGTGAAGACGGTGCTGACCGAATTCGTCGCCTTCCTCCAGCTGGCCGAAGTGCCGCCGGATGCGATGGACCCGCGCACCCGCATGATCACCGCCCATGCGGTTTGCGGTTTTGCGAACTTCGGTTCCATGGGCATCCTGATCGGGGGCCTCTCGATCATCGAGCCGAGCCGCCGGGATGACTTCCTCTCCCTGTCCTGGCGCACGCTGGTGGCGGGCACCTTCGCGACCTGCCTGTCGGCAGCCGTCGTCGGCGCGTTGCCTTACCAGCTCTTCGCCGGGCATGCCGGTTGATCCGTATGGGGCTGAGTTTAGAAACGCTCTCTTCTCAGGTCGCCCTGCAACGTAGTAAGTAACAGCCGTCGGCGAGGTCCGGCGGAGCAACTTGCTTGATTGACGAACTCTTCCTGTGGTTTGTCCTGATCGGATTTATCGCACAGCTGATCGATGGCGCCCTCGGCATGGCCTATGGCGTCATCTCCACAACTTTCATGATCGCGCTCGGCATGCCGCCCGCCTATGCCAGCGCCAATGTCCACGCCGCGGAAGTGTTCACGACGGCGGCGTCCGGCATATCCCATTCCGCGGCGAAGAATGTCGACTGGCACGTCTTCTGGCGCCTCGCCCTGTTCGGGTCGGCCGGGGGCATCGCCGGGGCGTTCCTCGTCAGCCATCTTCACACAGACACCTTCCGCCCCGTAATCGCGGCCTACCTTTTCGGCATGGGCGTGGTCGTTATCTGGAAGGGATTGCGGCCGCGCATACAGGCACCGCGCCTTCACCGGGTGCGCCTGCTTGGCCTGTTCGGTGGTATGGCGGATGCGATCGGCGGCGGTGGCTGGGGGCCGGTCGTCGCGTCGAACCTCATCGCCCGGGGCGGCGATCCCGGCAGGATGGTGGGTACGGTAAACCTTGCGGAGTTCTTTGTGACGCTGGCCGTCTCCGGCGCTTTCCTGCTGGCGCTTGGCGCCACATTCGGTAAAGCGGCGCTGGGCCTGTTGGTCGGCGGCGTGCTGGCCGCGCCGGTGGCGGTGTTCGCCGCGCGGCGTATCCCGCGGAAACTGTTCACGATTGTTGTTGGCGTTGCCATCTGCCTTATCAGCGCCTGGAACCTCTGGCGCAGCCTTGCCGGACTGTGACCGGCAGGCTTTCCTGACAGGTGCCTGACACACAGGCGTGACCGGCTGCCCCTTGCGTGCCGCTGCGGCACGTACGAAACACAAGGCTTCCGCTTGGGAGGAAGCGTTCATGCAGAGTCACACAGACCGTAAAACTCACGGGAACGCGAAGCGTTCGTCCGTAATAACTCGCTCCGCGCTTTTGTCCGCGACAGGCGCCGCACTGGTGTTGTGTGCGCTGCCGGCGCAGGCCGATGAGGAAACTGCCACGCGCGAAGTTCTCTCGCCGATTGAAGTCTGGGGGGATCGGAATGCCAACGACCCCGGAAGCTATGCGGCACTTGATGCTTCCGAAATCGCTGCCACCGCTGCCGACCACCCAGCTGAAATCCTGAACCAGCTGCCCGGCGTGAACGTGCAGATGAATTCCGGGCAGGAGCATTTGATCGCTATCCGCTCGCCGGTGCTGACCGGTGGGGCCGGGCAGGGCAGCTTCCTGATCCTCGAGAACGGTGTCCCCACCCGCTCCCCTGCCTTCGGCAATGTGAACTCCCTGATCGAACCGCACCACGAGATCGCCGACGCGATCGAAGTCGTGCGCGGGCCGGGCAGCGCGAAATATGGTTCCAACGCGGTACACGGATTGATCAACGTCATCCTGCCGGAACCGGGCGAAGGCAGCGAGTTCCGCGCCTCCTATGGCACGCTCGGTCGCTGGCGCACAGACATGAAGCTGGACGAGGGGCAGTACTGGTTGTTCAATCTCTCCCTCCAGAAAGACACAGGCTGGCGCGACAATACCGATGTCAGCCAGCAGAAACTCTCCGTTGTCGGCAAGTTCAATCCGGGCCTCTGGGACGCGACCGTCTGGCTGTCCGGCCAGAACCTCGAACAGGAATCCGGCGGCTATATCGTCGGCGCCGATGCCTACAAGGACGAGGACATCGCAAAGACGAACCCCAATCCGGATGCGTACCGCAATGCCTGGTCCGCCCGGGTAGGCGCGCGGCTCGAACGGCCCCTGTTTGACGGCACTCTGATCCTGATGCCCTACGCGCACTCGCAGGCAATGATCTTCTCCCAGCACTTCCTGCCGAATGGCGGCGTGGAGAAGAACGGCCATACCGGCGGCGGCGTCATGGTGCGTTACGAACAGCCGCTTTCCGAACAGCTCACCTGGCGCGTCGGCACAGACCTCGACGCGGCCAGCGGTTACCTGCGCGAAATCCAGCCGGACCCGTTCGGCTTCTTCCCCGGCGACTCCCGCTTCCCGCAAGGCGTCCACTATGACTATGACGTCGACACGACCGTTGCGGCGCTGTGGACCGAGCTGGAATGGACGGTTTCGGAGGATTTCCGCATCCTTGCGGGCCTGCGCGGCGAGAGCCATGACTATGACTATTCGACCAAGGTGCCCGCCGGCATCAATGGCCGCTTCAACGTGCCCGCCGACCGGTCGGATTCCTATGAGTTCGTGACGCCGAAGCTAGGCGCTGTCTGGTCAGTCTCCGACACGTTCGATCTCTATGCCAACTATGCCCGCGGCGCCCGTGCCCCGCAGGTGTCAGACCTCTACCGGCTGCAAAGCCTGCAGGTCGTCGGCCAGATCGACACCGAAACGCTGGACAGCGTGGAAATCGGCGCACGCGGCGCCGCCCTGGACGGACGCCTCGTCTTCGATGTCGCCGCCTACTGGATGGACAAGGAGAATTTCTTCTTCCGCGACTCCGACGGCCTGAACGTGCCCGACGGCTCGACCGAGCATAAAGGCGTCGAAGTCTCCGCCGCCTACGACATCACCGACACGCTGTCCCTGTCAGGGAATGTGTCATGGTCCGACCAGACCTACACATTCGACCGGATCGTCGCGTCCGCCTCCAGCAGCATCCTCGATGGCAACGAGATCGACACCGCGCCGGAATGGCTCGCCAATGCGCGGCTGGACTGGCAGGCGACCGACCGCCTCGCCCTGTCGCTGAATGTAGAACATGTCGGCGAATACTTCACCGACCCGGGCAACCAGAACACCTATCCGGGGCACACCTTGCTTGGCGCCCGTGCGGCCTGGGCCTGGACGGACACGCACACGGTCTGGATCAACATCCGCAATTTGACGGACGAGCGCTATGCCGACCGGGCGGACGTTTCCTTCGGCAATCCGCGCTACTTCCCCGGAGAGCCCGTAAATGCCACTGTGGGGATCAGCAGAACATTCTAGGCAAGAATTCAGGAGGAACCCCATGAAGCTCTATCACAGCCCCAAGGCACCGAACCCGGACCGTGTCGTCTATTTCCTGCGTGCCAAGGGCAAGCTGGACGCGGTGGACCTCCAGGAAGTCTCCATCATGCAGCAAGAGCACAAGACCGCGGAATACCGCGAAGTCTCGCCCTTCTCGCAAGTCCCTGCGCTGGTTCTGGACGACGGCACCAAGATCACCGAGAGCCGGGCGATCTGCACCTATTTCGAAGGTATCTTCCCGGAGCCGAACCTGATGGGCACAGACCCGAAGGAAAAGGCGCTGATCGAGATGTGGGACCGGCGCGTGGAACTGATGTTCTTCATGCAGTTCGCCACCTGGTTCCGTAACGCCCATCCCATGATGGCGCCGCTGGAAGTGCCGCAAAGTGCCGAAGCCGCCGCCAAGGGCGAGAAGGCCGCGAAGAAGATGGCCGAGCGGTTCGATGCGCATCTCGCCGACAATGAGTTCCTCGCCGCCGGCCGCTTCTCCATCGCGGACATCACCCTCTTCATCGGCTGCGGTTTCTGCGGCGTGATGAAATGGGCGCCGCACAAGGAACACGCCAATCTCGGCCGCTGGTTTGAAGCCATGAAAGCACGCGGCTTCGCGGGCTAGGCCATCGACTCCGCGATCAGCTGGTAGGAGCGGATACGGTCTTCGTTCCGCTCTGCCAGCGTCAGGATGAACAGCTCGTCGGCGCCATGCTCGCCCGCAAAGGCAGTGAGGCGCCCGGCCACATCATCCGCCGCGCCGATCACGCCGCGTCCCTCCGCCGCCGCCAGCGCTTCCGGCGACGCGGTCGCGATCACGGCATCGGCCTCCGTGGACGGAACGAAGGCGCGGAAGTCGCCCGCGCTGCGGGCGAGGTTCCAGGCGATGGCGGGTTTCGACAAGCGGCGGGCTTCCGCCTCGGTCTCTGCAGCGAGGGCCACAAGGCCGACGGCGGCGCAGGGCTCTGACGCGAAGGGCGACGGCTCGAAGGTTTTCCGATAGGCCTCAAGGGCTGCGCCCGCCGCGCCCGGTGCCAGGAAATCGGCAAAGGCGAGCTTCAGGCCCATCGCCCCGGCAAAGGCGGCGGAGTCCGGCGAGGAGGACAGCATCCAAAGGTCCGGGCGCTGACCCCGCGGGCCGACATGAATGCCCGTTGCCCGATGGCCCTCAGGTAGGGGCACCTCGCAGCTCGCATCCAGCATCCAGTCCATCAGCATGCGCAGCATGGTCGGGAAGGCCTGCGCGCCCGGGCCGAGCAGGGCAGCTGACGTGCGCGGGTCGGCCCCGGTCGCCCGGCCGACGCCCAGTTCGATCCGTCCCGGTGCCAATGCTTCCAGCGCGCAGAACTGTTCGGCGACCTTCAGCGGCGAATAGTTCGGCAGCATCACCCCGCCCGAGCCGAGCTTCAAATGCTGGGTGCGCTGGGTCAGCGCCGCGATCAGCACTTCCGGTGCAGAGCCGGCAAAGCTGCGCGCATTGTGATGCTCCTGCACCCACAGGGACCGCCAGCCCCGCCCGTCCAGCGCTCCGGCCAGCGCGAGCGTGTTCGCGAAAGCGTCCGCCGCGGTCTGGCCCTCGAACAGGGGCGAGGGATCAAGTATCGACAGGGCTGGTTTCATAGCCCCCGTGATGCGCTATGCAGGGGGGCGAAACAAGACAAGGAAACGATTCATGCGGATCTTAGCGGCGTCCCTTCTCCTGCTCCTGACGGCCTGTGCGCAGGCCTCCTCGTTCGGCCCACAGGTCCGGGCCGTGCCGATGGACGAGTTGAAGGCCGCCGCGCCCGCCGGCCAGCTGTCAGGTGTCGCCCAGCCGGTGGCCTACCGGGTGGAGATGATGGTCGATCCGCGCGAAGCCGCTTTTTCCGGTCATGTCCAGATCGACGTAAACCTGATGACCTCTGCTACGGGTATCTGGATGCACGGGGCCGATCTCGACGTGTCGTCGGTTCAGGTCACTGCGGGCGGCGAGACCCGGCCGGCCAGCTGGACAGAAGTCGATCCGACCGGCGTCGTCTGGGTAGGTTTTCCGAACCGAGTTCATGCGGGCGGCATCACGCTGACCATCGACTACACGGCAGCGTTCGATGCAAACCTCGCCGGCCTGTTCCGGGTGGATGAAAAGGGCGAAGCCTATGCGCTGGCCAAGTCGGAGAGCATCCAGGCCCGCCGCTTCCTGCCGAGCTTCGACGAGCCGGGCTTCAAGGCGCCGTTCGACATCACGCTGACCGTGCCGGAAGACATGCTCGCCATCGGCAACACGCCGGTCGCCTCTCGCGTCCCGGCAAGGCCCGGCTTTGATCGCGTGACCTTCCTGCGCACCCGTCCGCTGTCGACCTATCTCCTGTCGGTCGCCGTCGGCAATTTCGAGAAGGTCTCTGCCGGCACGATCCCGGTCAATGCCTGGCGCGACTGGCCGGTGCCACTCAGCGGTTACGCGCGCATGGGCAAGGGTGATGAGCTCGAAGCGATCCTCTCCATCACGCCGGCCATGATCGAGTTCTTCGAGGAAGCGCTGGAACAGCCCTATCCCTATGAGAAGCTGGACATCATCGCCGCGCCGCAATGGCCGTCCGGCGCGACGGAGCTTGCCGCAGCGATCACCTACCGGGAAAGCCGCATTCTCGCCAATGAGAAGTCGGGCGCGATGTTCCTGCGGTCGATGAAAGGCGTGCATGCGCATGAGCTGTCGCACATGTGGTTCGGCGATCTCGTGACCCCGCCCTGGTGGGATGATCTCTGGTTGAAGGAAGGCATTGCCAGCTGGGCGGAACCGGCAGTGCTGGGCACGCTCGAGCCGAATGGAGGGCACGACATTCAGGCCGTTGTGGATACGATTTCGGCAATGCAGCTGGACAGCCTGGCCAGTGCACGCGCCGTGGCCCAGCCGATCACGGAGAATGCCGATATCCGCAACGCCTATGATGCCATCACCTATAACAAGGGCCTCGCCGTCCTCGGCATGGTGGATGCGTGGTTCGGACCGGAACAATTCCGCCCGGCGCTCGGCAAATATATCGCCCAATATGCCGACAAGGCGGCCGACAGCGAGCAGTTCTTCCGTGCCATCGGCCGCACGACCGGCAATCCGAACATTGGCCGGTCGCTGAAATCCTTCGTGACGCAGAATGGTGTCCCACTGCTGGCGACAGAACTTCAGTGTACGAGCGCTGGCGCGAAGGTGGTTCTGGAACAGAGCCGGTATCGTCCGCTTGGATCTGACGCGGACCCGGACCGTAGCTGGATCATTCCCGTCTGCGTCGCCTGGCACGAAGGCGAAGACAGAGGCCGTTCGTGCACACTGATGAAATCCCACCGCAAGGTGCTGCCGCTGGAAGGCGCGAGCTGTCCCGATACCTACCACCCGAATGCCAACGGCACCGGCTATTACCGGTTCAATCTCGCCGGCGACGGATGGGACAAGCTGATCGCTGCGCTGCCGGAGCTGAGAGCCACCGAAGCACTGACTGCCATCGACAGCGCGGAGGCGGACTTTGCGGCCGGAGAAATGGGCGCGGCCACGTTTCGGAGCCTGCTGTCGGCAGGTGCGCAGCATGACGACGCGGCCGTCGCCTCGGCTGTACTGAGCATTTATGCGGACCTGATGGACCGGCTGGAGGGCGCAGACGCGGCTGGCCTGCAGGCCGATGCGGAGTTGGCGTCTACCCGCCTGCACACACGCATCGCCGAAGGTGACGAAGATCCGGAACTGGAAGCCGCCTTGATCGAGTTCGACGCCACAATCCTGAAGCAGGAAGCGGCGCGGACGGAACTCGCCTCCGAAATGGACAAGTGGCTGAATGATCCGGAAGCGGACGTGAACCTGTCCAGCGATCTCTATGCGTCCGGGCTTCTTGTCCTGCTGGATGAAGGCGGACAGGCGGCATATGACCGTGTGCTGCAGGCTTATGACGAGATCGACGATCCGGCCTTTGGCCAGTCGGTTGCGATCGCCCTCGGCAATGTGACGGATCCGGATCAGGCGGCCCGCACGCGCGGCCTGATCGCCTCGGCGGAGCTTGGCCCGCGCGAAACTTACACGATGGCACTGCTGCAGATGCGGACGCCGGAAACGCGTGAGGCGATGTCGACGTTCCTCGAGGCCAATTTCCCGGCCTTCCTGAAAGCGATCCCGGCACAGTGGAAGCGCCGCACGCCGGGGCTCGCCGCCTATTTCTGCGATACTGACGGACTGGGCGCGCTGAACGCCCTATTCGAGGAATATGGCGATCTCGCCGAAGGCCACGAACGCGCGCTCTCGCAGGCGCGGGAGCAGATCAGTCTCTGCATCGCGCAGAAGGCCGCGACGCAGGCAGACCTTGAAGCCGCCTTCGCCGCTGCACCTTGATAGGCGTACGCTCTAAGCGTTCTTGCCCTAAGCGTTCTTGATCGTCAGGCCGCCATCGACCGGGATGAACACGCCGGTCATGAAGCTGGCGGCCGGCAGCACGCAGGACAGGGTGATGTTCGCCACCTCTTCCGGAATGCCATACCGGCGCAGCGGCACGCGGCGCTTGGCGTAGATTTCCTTGTGCTCGTCCGGAATGCCGGCAGTGATGCCGGTGCGGATCGGTCCGGGACAGATGCAGTTCACCGTGATGCCTTCCCGGCCAAGGTCCACGGCGAGGCCGCGGGTCAGGCCGATGACGCCATGCTTTGCGGCAACGTAGGGGCTGTTGCCCGGCGTGGCGCCCAGGCCTTCCGTAGACGCCACATTCACGATGCGGCCATAACCGGCCTTGCGCATATAGGGCAGCGCCGCGCGGATCGCCCGCTGGTGCGAGGTCAGCATGACATTAATGCTGGGCCCCCAGCTGTCCTCATAGCTTTCCTCGGCGATGTTGGCAGGAATGGCGAAGCCGGCATTGTTGACCAGGATTTCCAGCCCACCGAAATGGGCCGCCGTTTCGTCGATCACACGCTTGATCATGTCGGCATCGCCAACATCCATCGCCCAGCCTTTGACATGGTCGACCCCCGCGGCCTTGATCTCTTCGACCACGGCATCGACGGCGTCCTGCTTCAGGTCCGTGACGGCGACGTTTGCGCCTTCGCGGGCGAAGAGGTGGGCGGTAGCCCGGCCCATGCCGCTGGCGGCGCCGGTGATGAGGGCGGTCTTGCCTTTGATCGAGCGCGAAAGCGCTTCATAGGGCGGCTGGCTCATGGCTGTTTCCTTCTTTTCTTGATTGTTCCGGAGAAGTTGAGGACAGGACGTCCGTCTTCTCCGCTTATGATTCCCCGGACGAAGCTCAGCGAGCCGCCCTTGCGCAGCACGTCGCCGCGCGCTTCCAGGCGCTCGCCTTCGACCGCGCCGTCGATGAATTCCGACGTGAAAGCGACCGTGACGCCGTAGGAGCCTTCCATCGCCTCATGGCCGAGGGCAAACAGCGAGAAATCCGCAAAGCTCATCAGGCAGCCGCCATGGACGACGCCGCCGGCATTCATGTGCTTGCGCTGCACGCGGAACGCGGCGACCGGCCCCTTTTCGTCGACCCTGAAATAGAAAGGCCCGGCCGTCTCATACTCGAACGGCTCCTCCTTCCAGGTTGTCCAGCCCGCGAATTCTCCCGATTCCTCGATTGTCGTGCTCACATTGCCTCCCTGCATTACGGGCGGCACGATACCGCACGGTTACCCTTCGACAAGCGTGCCGTTGGGGAATAGATTGCGCGGGCGAAAAGTCAGAATGAATTGAAAAGGAAGCAGACCATGGCCTTCGACGCCGAGATCCGGGACGCCCTCATCGAACAGGTGCGCCGCTTCGTGAACGAGAAATGCGTGCCCGCCGAAGCCGAAGTCGCAGAGAATGACGAGGTGCCGCAGTCCATCGTCGACGAGATGAAGAATCTCGGCCTGTTCGGCATCGCCGTGCCGGAAGAATATGGCGGCCTGCAGCTGGACATGGAAACTGAATGCCTGGTCGCGTTCGAGCTTGGCCAGACGTCCCCGGCCTTCCGCTCTGTCGCAGGCACGAACATCGGCATCGGCTCTCAGGCCCTCGTCCTGTTCGGCACCGAGGAGCAGAAAACGAAATGGCTGCCGGGCGTCGCCTCGGGCGACCTGATCGCCTCCTTCGCGCTGACCGAGCCGGAAGCCGGTTCCGACGCCGCAGGCCTCAAGACGAAAGCCATCCGCGATGGCGACCATTACGTCTTCAACGGCACGAAGCGCTACATCACCAATGCCAACAAGGCCGACATCTTCACCGTCATGGCCCGCACCGATCCGGACACGCCCGGTGCCAAGGGCGTCTCGGCCTTCGTGGTCGAGCGTGACACGCCCGGCGTCTCGGTCGGCGTGCCGGAGAAGAAGATGGGCCAGCAGGGCGCCCATATCTGCGACGTGATCTTCGAGGATGCCCGCGTACCAGCGTCCAACATGATCGGCAAGGAAGGCGAAGGCTTCAAGGTGGCGATGAGCGTGCTCGACAAGGGCCGCCTGCACATTTCCGCCGTGGCGACCGGTGTCTCCAAGCGCCTGATCCGCGAAATGGTAAACTACGCCATGGAGCGCAAACAGTTTGGCAAGCCGATCATGGAACACCAGATGATCCAGGCGATGATCGCCGACAGCCAGGCCGAGACCTACGCGGCCGAGTGCATGATCATGGACGCCGCCCGCCGCCGCGATGCAGGCGAGGACGTGACCCTGCTCGCCTCGTCGACGAAACTGTTCGCCACCGAGGCGTGTGGCCGCGTCGCCGATCGCGCGGTGCAGGTATTCGGCGGCGCCGGTTATGTTGCCGACTATGGCATCGAGCGCTTCTATCGCGACGTCCGCATCTTCCGCCTCTATGAAGGCACCAGCCAGATCCAGCAGATCATCATCGCCCGTGAACTGGCCCGCGCCGCCAAGACCGGTAAGCTCTAGGCGTGATCTTTTCCTCGGCGGGGAGACCGGCGGTTTGCGCTTCTCCCCGCTGGGGCCATAATGAGAATAACCGGGAAACAGGAAACGCACGCAGATGTTCGAACACGACCCAACCGACCCGCATGAAGTTGGCCTCAATGCGGAACGCCTCGCGGCGGTTCCGGCCTTCTTCGAGAAGAACTATCTCGACACCGGCAAGTTGCCTTGCATGGCGACGCTGATTTCGCGCAATGGCGAGATCGCGCTGGAAGACTATCGCGGGACGACCGAACTCGGCGGCGGCAAGCCCATCGGGCCGGAGACGATTTTCCGCATCTATTCGATGACGAAGCCGATCACGTCGCTGGCCGCGATGATGCTGTTCGAGGAAGGCAAGCTGCGCCTGGACCATGACGTCGCCCGCTACATCCCGGAATTTGCCGATGTCGAGGTTTTCGACAGCGGCAGCCGCGAAGACTACAAGACGCGCAAGCCCGACCGGCCGATGAAAGTGCTGGATCTCTTCACACACACGTCCGGCCTCACCTATGGCTTCATGATGCAGTCGGAAGTCGATGCCCTCTACCGCAAGGAAAAGATCGGCCGCCCGGACGAGACACTGCAGGAGATGGCGAAACGCCTCGCCAAACTGCCGCTGGAATGCTCGCCGGGTGATGAGTGGTGGTACAGCCATTCGACCGACGTGCTGGGCGCGATTGTCGAAATCGCCTCCGGCATGGAGCTGGACCAGTTCTTCCGGGAGCGGATCACCGGGCCGCTCGGCATGGTCGATACGGACTTCTGGGTGCCCGAAGACAAGATCGACCGTCTCATGGCCTGCTATGAGAAAAACGCAATCACCGGCGAAGTTAAACAGTCGGACGGCGCCGGCGCGTCGTCGAAGCTCTATTCGAAGCGGCCGAAACTGCTGAACGGCGGCGGCGGGCTTGTCTCGACGGTGCGCGATTATCACCGCTTCTGCCTTATGCTGCTACGCGGCGGCACGCTGGATGGGGCCCGCATCATCAGCCCCAAGACCTGGGAGTTCATGCGCCAGAACCATCTGCCCGGCGGGCAGACGATCCGCGACATGGGTCGCTCCCTGTTCAGCGAAGTGATCACAGGCGGCACGGGCTTCGGCCTCGGCGGCTCGGTCGTCACCGACGTTGTGGACACACAGCAGCCGGGCAGCGAAGGTACGTTCAGCTGGGGCGGCCTCGCCTCCACCTTCTTCTGGGTCGATCCGGAAGAGGAAATCATCGGTATCCAGATGACCCAGCTGATGCCGTCCTCGACCTATCCGATGCGGCCCCAGTTCCAGCAACTCGCCTATGCGGCTGTCGATTGGTAAACAGTGCCGGATGAGGCTGCTCCGCGACGAAGGCCCAGCGCACGCCTCGTCATTCTGGATGGATTGGGACGGGCGCTCCTGTTCCGGTTCCGCTTTCCCGACCGTACCTTCTGGGCGACCCCCGGCGGTGCGGTAGATGAAGGCGAGACATTCGAGGAAGCAGCCTACCGGGAACTACATGAAGAGACCGGATTTCGCGGCACGCTCTCGGCGGAAGTGCACCGCCGCTACACTGTCTTCACCGGACCCTCGGGGAACAGTGTGGAGGCGGATGAGCGCTATTTCTGCCTGCGCGTGGAATCTGGCGCTGTGAACAGGTCCGGCTGGGAACCGGTCGAGCAGGAAATGATCCAAAAGGTCGCCTGGCTGTCCCCCGATGACATCCGGGCCTTGCAGGAACCTGTGTTTCCAGAGAACTTCGCTGACCTTGTCGATTATTTGAAAGAAGCGCCACACACATGAGCGAACACGTAAACCCCGTCCGCGAGGCGATCCTGGACCTGACGGAGGCGGCCGGTCCCGGCAAGTCGATCAGTGCGGAGCAGGCGGCCCGGGCTGTCAGCGAAAAGAACTTCCAGCGCGTCCTCAAGGATGTGCGCGCCGAGGCGATCCGCCTGCACAAGGAAGGCACCGTCCTGATCTACCGGAAAGGCAAGCCGGTGGAAGATCCGAACGCCTTCAAGGGCGTCTACCGGCTCGGACGTCCGGCGGCGAGCTGATGGCCAAGCCGCCGGATCCGTTCCATGAATTCGTCATGGAACTGTTCGCGCCGATGGGGCCGGTCAGCGTCCGGCGCATGTTCGGCGGCGCCGGCGTCTTCAAGGACGGGCTGATGTTCGCGTTGCTGGCGGATGACGTGATTTATTTGAAAACCGACGCGGGCCTGCGTACGGAGCTGGAAGCCGAAGACTGCGAGCCCTTCATCTGGACCCGACCGAGCGACGGCAAGCAGACCGACATGGGCTATGTCAGCCTGCCGCCGGATGCGATGGACGAGGCAGACCTCGCCAGCGAATGGGGCCGGAGGGCCTTCGCCGTCGCGCTGGCCGCAAAAGCGAAAAAGCGCAAATAGGGCCCGTCAGACGCCGCTATACATGGCGTATACATGGTCTATTCATTGGATAATTCATGGTCTGAAGGTCGGCTTATCCAACACCGGAGTTCCCTTTAAGGTAGTGAGAGCTATCCTCCGTAGCGGCGCAGCTCGCTCTTCACACGGCCTTTGGTCACCGTCACGACGTAGAGCCGGTCATACTCTGTGGCCTCCACAATCGGGGCGCCGGCTTTGCCGCCCAGCAGGTCCACAAGGTCCGGAATCGTATTGGAATGGCCGACAACCAGAATGGCGCCGGGGGTGGCCTTCAGCTGGCTCGCGAAGGCTGCCTGCCGGCCGGCGTCATAGATCTGGATGGGCAGACCGGTGCGCCTCGACGTCGGCTTTGCCTGACCCAGCCCCGTAAATTCCGGCCATGAAT
>NZ_AWFE01000073.1:0-45897 GCF_003263315.1 Hyphomonas sp. GM-8P | reverse complement strand
GCGGACGCGTTTCCGGGTAAAGGTGCTGGGCGTGGTATTTATTGGGCCTTGCTGACCACGCCGAAGGCTTCCTCGGCGATCACGCGTTCCTCATTGGTCGGAATAACGAAGGCCTTCACCTGGCTGTCCGCCATTGAAATGCAGAGGGCGTTCTTCCGGTTGGCTTCGTCTGACAGGTGGAGCCCCATCCAGCCGAGATGGTCAGCCACCGCCGCCCGGATCGCGGCATCATTCTCGCCGATGCCAGCGGTGAAAACGAGGGCGTCCAAGCCGCCAATGCTCATCGTCAGGCGGCCGATTTCCCCGGCGATGCGCAGGGCGAACAGGTCCAGCGCTTCCTTCGCGCGCGGATCATCGCTCGCTTCAAGCTCCCGGCAGTCAGCGCTGATCCCGCCCGAAACGCCTTTCAGGCCGGACTGGTGGTAGAGCATGTCTTCCACTTCGTCGGTCGGCCGGTGTTCCTGTTGCAGCAGGTGAAGGATCACGCCGGGGTCGAGCGCGCCGCACCGGGTCGCCATCGGTACGCCGTCGATGGTGGAGAAGCCCATGCTCGTGTCCTTGCTCTTGCCATCCAGCATGGCGCAAAGGCTGGCCCCGCTGCCGAGATGGGCGGCGATCACGCGACCGGCTGCGGCCTCCGGAAACTGGCGGCGAAGTTCGGCGGCGATGAATTTGTAGGACAGGCCATGGAAGCCATAGCGCTTGATGCCGCGGTCATGCAGATCGCGCGGCAAGGCGAAGCGCCGAATCAGTTCCGGATTGGTCCTGTGAAACACCGTGTCGAACGAGGCGACCTGGACAAGCTCCGGCCGGACCTGCCGCATCGCGCGGACCAGACGGAGCGCCTGCGGCTGGTGCAACGGCGCAAGAATGGAGAGGGCCTCGATCCGGGCGAGGGAGTCATCGTCGATCAAAACCGGCCCATCGAATTCATCCCCCCCATGCACCACGCGGTGGCCCACACAGCTCAGTTTGCTGAGGTCATAATGTTCGGAGATCCAGTCCAGCGTTTCCGCCATCACATCGGTGAGGTGGCCCGCGTGATCGGCCTTCAGCGCGACGTCAAACACTGCCTTGCCCTCGACAAGGTGGAAGGTCAGCGGGCTGCGTCGGAAGTCGATCAGCGCGTCGGCGATCCGGTCAGGCTTTTCGCCTTCAATACTGAAAAGGCCGATCTTCACGGAGGAAGAGCCGGCATTGAACGTCATCAGCAAAGGGCCGGACATGTCAGCTGCCTGACTTGGTGTAGGTCATGCCGACACTCAAGCGGGCGAGGGCTGCCGACGCCATGCGGGCCGTCAGCGGATCGGCCCGGCTGGTCAGCACGATCGGCACCCGCGCGCCGAGGATCAGGCCGGCGGCAATGGCGTCGGCGAAGTAGATCAGCTGCTTGGCCAGCATGTTGCCGGCTTGAAGATCCGGCACGAGGAGGATGTCTGCTTGCCCTGCAACGGGAGAGACGATGCCCTTGGTCTTGGCGGCAGCCATGCTGATGGCATTGTCATAGGCGAGCGGGCCATCGACCCGGGCACCGGAAATCTGTCCCCGCGCTGCCATCACGGTGAGCGCCGCGGCGTCTAGCGTGGCGGGCATGTCGGCGTTCACAGTTTCGACCGCCGCGAGCACGGCAACCAGCGGCTCCTCAATGCCCAACTGGTGCATGAGATCGACGGCGTTCTGGCAGATGTCGCGCTTCTGATCGAGGGAGGGAAGAATATTCACGGCCGCATCGGTCACGATCAGCGGCTTTTCATACGCCGGAATGTCCATGGCGTAGACATGACTGATACGGCGCTCCGTACGCAGGCCTGAGTCACGGGCGATGACCGCGCCGAGGAGTTCATCCGTATGGAGACTTCCCTTCACAAGAACGGAGACGTCTCCGCTGACAGCCATTTCCACCGCTTTCGCGGCGGCCGCGTGGCTGTGTTCGGTGTCGATAATGTTGAAGCCGTCCAGAGAGACGCCGGCTTCTTCGGCGGCTGCTTCGATCTTGGCGCGGGGGCCGATCAGGACGGGTTCCAGAAGGTCTTCGTCCCGCACCTCGACAGCGCCCTGAATGGCGATGGGGGAACAGGGATGAACGATCGCCGCCTGAACAGTCGGCGAGGCTTTTGCCCGTTCGATGAAGGCGTCATAGCGGTCATGGCGGCGAAGGCGAATGCCTGGCATGTGCTTGCGTTTGACTCGGACGCTGTCTTTCGGAGCGATGACGGTCGCTTCGCCCTTCAGGACGGTCTCGCCATCTTGATTGGTGCAAACGGTCTCCAGCCGGACGAGACGCTTCTTGTTCTGCTTCTCCAGCACTGTCACGGTCGCGGTGACGGTGTCGCCCGGAAACACAGGCTTGGTGAAGGCGATGGTCTGGCCGAGATAGATACAGCCGGGGCCGGGCAGGGTGGTGCCCAGAACGGCGGAAATGAGCGAAGCGGTCCACATGCCATGGGCAACCGGCTTGCCGAAGATATCCTTCGCCGCGAACTCGGCATCGAGATGGGCCGGGTTTACGTCGCCGGAAACAAGCGCGAACAGTTCGATGTCATTTTCGGTGACGGCGCGCTCCAGCGAAGCGGTGTCGCCGACCTTGATCTGGTCATAGGTGCGGTTTTCGAGAAAGACATCAATCATGGGTGGGCACTCCTACCTCTGGAATACATAGGTTCCGGGCGCCTCTTCAAGCGCGGGATAACCCTTGCGCGCCGCGCCCATTCGTGGCGGGCGGATCAAACCAGCCGAGGAATGCTTCGCCAGCCAGGCGCTCCAGCCGGTCCACCAGGAGCCGGATTTCTCCGTCGCGGCTTCCAGCCACTGGTCGGGACTGAGGATCTGGTCGCGGTGGCGGTGATGGGCGATGCGGTAATGACGCCCATTGTGGCCGGGCTCGCTGACGATGCCGGCATTGTGTCCGCCAGTGGCCAGAGCAAATGTAATATCCGTGTCGGCCAGCTGGTGGATCTTGTAGACCGACCGCCATGGCGCGACATGGTCGTGCTCGGTGCCGACGGCAAAGACCGGCACGCGCAGGCCCTGAAGGGCGACCGGCCGGCCATCGACCATGAAGCGTCCATTGGCGAGGTCGTTGTTGATGTAAAGCTTCTTCAGATATTCCGAATGCATCCGGTAAGGCATGCGTGTCGTATCGGCGTTCCAGGCCATGAGGTCGAACATCGGCGCGCGTTCGCCCATCATGTATTCCTTCACCATACGCGACCAGAGCAGGTCGTTCGATCGGAGCAGCTGGAACGCACCGGCCATCTCGTCTGCCGAAAGAAAGCCGCGGTTCCACATGATGCTTTCGAGGAAATGCATCTGGCTGTGGTCGATGAAGAGGGCGAGTTCGCCGGGCTCGCTGAAGTCAGTTTGCGCCGCCAGCAGCGAGACGGATGCGAGCCGGTCATCGCCGTCGCGCGCCATGGCGGAGGCTGCGACGGAAAGCAAAGTTCCGCCGAGGCAATAGCCGGTCGCGTGAACCTTGCGATCCGGGCAGATCGCGTTGATCGCTTCCAGCGCGTCCATCACGCCCATGCGACGATAGTCGTTCAGGGACAGGTCACGATCATCGGCGGACGGGTTGCGCCACGAGATGGCGAAGACGGTGAAGCCCTGTTCGGTCAGGTATTTCACCATCGAGTTCTGCGGCGACAGGTCGAGAATATAATACTTCATGATCCAGGCCGGCACGATCAGGACCGGTTCGGCGTGAACCTCCTTGGTGGCGGGCGCGTACTGGATCAGTTCGATCAGGTGATTGCGGAAGACGATCCGGCCGGGGGTGACGGCAACGTCTTCACCTGGAATGAAGTCTTCAGTGCCGACCGGAGGTTTTTTCTGGATTTGGCGGCGAATGTCTTCGCGCCAGTTTTCGAAACCCTGGATGAAGTTCTGTCCGCCCGTCTCCCGCATCCGCTCCAGAACTTCCGGATTGGTGAAGGGATTGTTCGAAGGGGAGAAGATGTCCAGCATCTGGCGCGCGACGAAAGAGACGACTTCCTCATGATGCGGACTGACGCCAGGAACATCGTGCGTGAGGTTGTGCCACCATTGCTGGGTCAGCAGGAAGGATTGAGACCAGACGCCAAAAGGCTGCTTTCGCCAGGCCGGGTCACGGAAGCGGTTGTCGCCGGGCAGCGGCTCGATGCAGCAATCAGCTTCTTCCTGGCCCATTGTGGACAACAGATAGGCCGACAGGCGGTTGCTTTTGCGGAAAGCCTTTTGGACCATTTCCAGCTGCTTGCCTGGCGCGGACTGAAGGTGAAGCGTCCAGTCCATGTAAGCGAGTGCGAGTGAGGCCGGGGAAACGCCGCTGGAAAATCGGCTGATCAGCGTGTCCCGCATCCGGTCCATCGCTTCGAAAGCGGCTTGGCGCGCGGCATCGGGATCATTGGGGTTATTCGGTGTATCTGAAGCAGGCATCGAATTGTCAGCTTTCTGCCACGCATGGAATTTTGGCGATTTGGCCAGTTTTGTATGCCGAAAAATAGTGCCGGTTTATTTAAACCATTTGACGGAAATGCATCTGCCTTCACAACGATGTGCTGGAGAAGCGTTTTGGTGCCCGGCCGGGCACGAAAAGCCCGGCCGGACACCGGTTATCAGGATCGGCTGGAAAGATGCCGGATCAGGGCGCGGGCTTCTGGTGTCGGAGGTTTCTCGGTACGCCGGTAATCAGATCCGTCTGCTTTACGGCTCACCAGTCTGAAATCGACGAGCTCCCGCCTTATCAGCGCGGCATCCTCGAACAGGTGAAGTCTATCCAGTAGGGCAGTGATCTGCTTGTCGTTGAGCACACTGTTGGCAGGCAGACGAGCCCACAGGGCCCACAAGCAGAGCTCTTGCATGGACCTGCGCGATGACCACTGAGTCAGTCGGCCTTGTGCATCGAACAGGTTCAGCGCCCGCTCGACGATTGTGTGGTCGACTGGTTTCGATATCATCCTGGGTTCGGACAGGCGCTCGCCAGCCTGATGTGCAGCTCGCAGGTGCTGGAAATTCCGGAAGCCGTTCGCACGCGCCAACATGTTCATCAGAGTCAAGTGCGAAGGCGGTGCCTCCGCTGACATCAGCTGTTGCGTCAGTGCGCGTGAAAAATTGGAGATGTCCTCAATAGAGAGGGGAATTGAGTCTCTGGGCATGATTCATCCATCGCGTGCCGCATCAGGGTCGTTGGTCGCTGACTTACGACGGGGCACTGGACAATAACCATGTGACTGTCGGTTTGATTATGCAGGTTTAGCTTCCCGGTGGGACAGCGACGCCTCGGTGAACTGCGGACCGTGAACGCCAAATACCATTTCACCGTTTTCCGGGCAATCCGCCTATTCGTCTTCCGGTGGCGGGGTGCCGCGGTTCATCCAGGCGAACAAAGGTTTCAGCGGGAATATCCATGAGATACCGGCAACGACATAGAAAACCAGCTCCGCCCAGCGCGGCCACGTCGAGGTCATGCCGCCAATTGTGGCCGCCAAAACGATATAAACAATCAGGTAGACCAGCAGGATCAGGGCGGTGAGGGGCTTGCGCATGAATGCAGTCCTTTGTGCAGATGCGACCCCGCAGACCCTTGCGGGGCGCCAGCCTCACGTCAATTAAAGCGCATGAGCGAAACCACAATCCCCCCCGCTGCTGCCATCTGGATCCGCCGCTGGCTGATCCTGGTGGGCCTGATGGTCTATGCGATGATCCTGATCGGCGGCGCCACGCGCCTCACCGATTCCGGCCTGTCGATTACAGAATGGGATCCGATCAAAGGGGCCATTCCGCCGCTTTCTACCGAGGCCTGGAGCGAGGCTTTCGCCAAATACCAGAGCACAGCGGAATACCGGTACATCAACCACGGCATGTCCATGTCGGAGTTCCAGCATATCTACTGGTGGGAGTGGGGGCACCGCTTCTTCGGCCGGATGATCGGCCTGGTCGCTGTGCTGGGCATCGCGGTGTTCGCCGTCCGGAAGTGGCTGACGCGTCCGCTTATGTGGAAGCTGTTCGGGCTTGTGGCGCTGGGCGGACTTCAGGGCGCGATCGGCTGGTGGATGGTGTCGAGCGGTATCGGGGAGACGACCCGGGTGGATGTCGCGCCTTACCGGCTGATGACCCACTTTATCCTGGCACTGTTGATCATCGCCATTGTTGCCTGGCTGTGGCTGGACCTCGGCAATCGGGCGCGCAGTACAGCATCCCGCGCGGTGCGGGTCACGGCGAAACTGTTCCTGCTGGCGGTTTTTGTGCAAATGGCAGCCGGTGCGCTCGTCGCCGGACTGGACGCCGGGCGCAGTTATAATGACTGGCCGCTCATGGCGGGTGAACTGGTCCCCTCACATTACCTGGAAGGCGACCTCGGTATCCGCAGCCTGTTTGAGGGGCGCGCGGCAACTCAGTTCAATCACCGCATCATCGCCTATGCGATCTGGGCGGCCAGCCTTGTGGCGGCGTTGGCCTTCCGGAAGACCGCGTACGGGCGCAGCTTTATCGTCTTCGCCGGGTTGGTCAGCTTGCAGGCCGTGTGGGGAATCCTGACGCTGCTGCACGCGGCGCCCATGAACCTCGCCCTGCTGCATCAGGCGATCGGGGTTGTGGTGACGCTGGCGGCCGTCCGCCTTGCATGGCAGACGGCGCGCCCGGAAGCGTCGGACTAGTTAGATCCCGTTTGTGTATTCGGCAGGGTGATCGGGCTCGGATCGACGAACACGACCTGGCTCTTGCCCGGTTCGATCTCTCCCGCCAGCGCGATCACGCCGCCCGGATAACCGCCGGACATCATCGTACCCATAGCGGCCATGGCGACCGGCTTCTCCGGTGCGAAGACGCTGAGGCCATTCCGGATGTTCACGTCGGTCGTGGTCATGCCGAGGTCAGTGGACAGTTTCAGGCCCGAATCCGGCTCCAGCGAAAGCAGGGCTGAGACCTGACCGCGGATCAGCGGGGCGGCGGCCGTGGCACGCGGGGAGGCGACCAGCGTGTCGCTGGTGTAGGCACAGGACTGAATCGGGAAGTCAGTGAAGGTGGAATCGCCACGTTCCCAGGTCAGTTCGCCTCCGCTTTCCTTCACAATACCGGCCTGCAGGACGCGATTGTTGCCCAGCGTCCAGAAGGCGAGGCGCATGATGCCCTCAGTGCCGGCCGGCCCGGAGCACAGACCGTCAATAAAGGTCTCCCCGTCGACAGACAGGTCCACCTGTGCCGGGGCCATCAGGCCGTCCCCGAACACATAGGCCTTGGCGGTGCCCTCCCGGTCGATACCGGGGAAAACGGTCAATGTGCTGCCGCCGATATTGGCGGATTGGCCACCCGCCAGCGCTTTGACGCGGAAATTGGTCGGTTCGCCGATCCGCTCGGCTTCCATGTCGAAAAATTGCAGGCCGCCAGTCTCGTAGGCGACGGCGAGAATCCCCCTTGAACCGCCGGAAAGGGCGATTGCAGATACGGGTGATTCCAGTGTACGGGTCGACCAGACGGCCGGAAGCTCCACATCTGCAGTGATTGCAGAGGATTCCGGGGGGGATTCCGGCGCTTGTTCCGGCTTGCTGCAGGCCGCCGCGGCAAAAAGCAGGGCAAGTCCAAGCCCTGCGTTGACAACGGTGGATGTGGCGCTTAAACGCCAGCGCTTGAATTCCATTCCATGAACTCCGAAAGCGAGAGGCTCTGAGTAGAGCGATGAAAACCTATAACGCACCTGTGGACGTCGAGAATAAGTGGGTCGTGATCGACGCGACTGATGTCGTTGTCGGACGTCTTGCTTCTTACGTCGCCAAGCGCCTGCGCGGCAAGCACCGCCCTGACTTTACTCCGCACATCGATACCGGTGACCATGTCATCGTGATCAATGCGGAAAAGGCCAAATTTACCGGCAACAAGCTGGCTGATAAGGTCTACTACCGCCACACCGGCCACCCGGGCGGCATCAAGTCGACCACCGCCGGCAAGATCCTTTCCGGCCGCTTCCCGGAGCGCGCCATCGAACTGGCCGTTAAGCGTATGCTGCCGAAAGAGAGCACGCTGGCGCGCAAGCAGTTCTCGAAGCTGCGCGTCTATGCCGGTGCTGAGCACCCGCACACGGCCCAGAGCCCCGAAACCGTCGACTTCGCGTCGATGAACCGCAAAAACGTCAAAACGGCCTGATCATTATGACCGACACTGCAAACTCCCTCCAGGACCTCGGCACCATGACTGGTGACGAAACTGTCACCGCCGCTCCGGAGACCCTCGCTGAACCGAAAATCGACGCTCAGGGCCGTGCTTACGGCACCGGCCGCCGCAAGGAAGCCGTCGCCCGCGTCTGGATCAAGCCGGGTTCCGGCAAGATCACGATCAATGGCCGTGACCAGGAGCAGTATTTTGCGCGCCCCGTGCTGCGCATGGTGATTGCCCAGCCGCTGATCGAAGCCGGCCGCGAGACCGAGTTTGACGTGATCGCCACCGTGAAAGGCTCCGGCCTCATGGGGCAGGCTGGCGCAGTGCGTCACGGCATTTCGCGTGCCCTCGTCGCTTACGAGCCGGGCCTGCGCAAAGTGCTCAAGCCGTTTGGCTTCATGACCCGCGACCCGCGTGTCGTCGAGCGTAAGAAGTACGGTAAGGCGAAAGCCCGCCGCAGCTTCCAGTTCTCGAAGCGCTAAGCCGCATCCGGTTTATTCTTTTCGGGCGGGCGCTTCGGTGACGGAGCGCCCGCTTTTCTTTTGTCTTGCGTTTGCAAAGGGACGAGAACGCAATGCTGCCCAAAGTTTTCATTGATGGCGAAGCCGGCACGACCGGGCTTCAGATTGCCGACCGGCTGCGGAGCCGGACGGACCTTGAGCTGATCTCGATTGATCCGGACAAGCGCAAGGATCATGACGAACGCGCGCGTCTGATGAACATGGCAGATGCCGTGATCATGTGCCTGCCGGATGAGGCTGCCCGTCTGGGTGTGTCCCTTGTGACGAGCCAGAACACCGTCATCATCGATGCGTCTTCTGCTCACCGGACGGCGCCAGGCTGGACATACGGCTTTCCGGAAATGGACAAAGCCCAGCGGTCTGCTCTCCGGGCTACCCGGCGGATCGCCAATCCCGGCTGCTACCCGACGGGCATGATTGCACTGTTGCGTCCGCTCACCGGGGCAGGTCTCGTGCCAGCCTCCCTGCCGGTGACGGTCAGCGCCGTGTCCGGTTATTCCGGTGGTGGCAAGGCCATGATTGCCGAGTTTGAGCAAGGCGGCACGCAGGAAAATCATCGCATCTACGCGCTGACTCAGAAGCACAAGCACCTGCCAGAGATGAAGCGGTTCGCCCGGCTGGACCACGCGCCGATGTTCCTGCCGTCTGTCGGACGGTTCGCGCAGGGTATGTTGACTCAGATTCCGTTGCCGCTGTGGGCGCTGCCGGGCAAGTCGAAGCGGACTGACCTGCATGCGGCGCTGGTCAAAGCCTACGAGGGCGAGGCTTTTGTAAAAGTGCCATCGCTGGCCGAATGTGATTCGCTGGCCGGATTGGAACCTGAGGCCTGCAACGGTACGAACCGGCTGGAACTTTTCGTGTTCGGTTCGGACGAGGAAGTCCGTCTCGTCGCGCGCCTCGACAATCTCGGCAAGGGAGCGTCAGGTGCTGCCGTGCAGAACCTTAATATTGCGCTGGGGCTTGATGAAGAGGCAGGGCTGGACGCCTAGACCGGCAGCTTGATGTCCGCGAGGCGTACCTTGGCGTAGTTGCCCGGCGCGGCGCCGAGGCCCATGTCCTTCGGCTGTTTCGCCTCGACCTTGCGGCCGGATTTCGGGCGCAGCCAGTCCCACCAGGTCGGCCACCAGGAGCCGGGGACTTCCTCGGCGTTTTCAAGCCACTCGCCGCCCGTTTCAGTCAGGTCCGGGTTCAGCCAGTGCTGGTATTTCTTTGCGTCCGGGTGGTTCACCACGCCGGCGATATGTCCGGACCCGGACAAGACAAACTGCGTATCGCCGCCGAAGACGAGCGCCGTGCGGTACACGCTTTCGAACGGGCAGATATGATCGTCCTTGCTGGCCTGCACCATGACAGGGATCTTCACGTCTTTCAGGTTCACGGTCTCGCCCAGCACTTCGAAGCTGCCGGTCGACAGGCGGTTCTCGGCGTAGCAATCCTTGAGGTAGCGCTGGTGAACCTTGCCCGGAATGTTTGTCTGGTCAGCATTCCAGTAGAGCAGGTCGAATGGGCGGGGTGCCTTGCCCAGCATGTATTCGTCGATGACATAGCGCCAGACCAGGTCGATCGGGCGCAGCCAGTTGAAGGTTTCGTACATCATCGAGCCCGGCATGACGCCGCCATTCTCTTCGATGATACCGTTGATGTAGCCGCGTCCCGGCCCGTCAGTGAAGACTTTCAGGTCGCCGGCGAGTTCGAAGTCTGACTGCGAGGCGAAGAAGGTTGCCGACTTGATCTTGTCATATCCGGTCTTCGCCATGTGACCGAGGGCGGAGGACAGCATCGTTCCGCCGATACAGTAGCCGACCGTGTTGACGCCGGTTGCCCCGGAAGCCTGCATCGTCGCCTCGACGGCGGCATAGGCGCCCTTCTGGACGTAGTCGTCCCACTCATAGTCCTGCGTCACCTCGTCAGCCGAGCGCCAGGACACCACGAAGACCGGTACGCCCTTATCGACCAGCCAGCGGATCATCGAATTCTTTTCCTGCAGGTCCAGGATGTAGAACTTGTTGATCCAGGGCGGGAAGATCAGGAGCGGACGGGAATAGGTTTTTTCCTGTGTCGGTGCGTAGTGTATCAGCTCAATCAAGTCATTTCGGAAGACAACCTGACCCGGCGCTGTGGCGATGTTCTCACCCAGCTTGAATGGAGTCTCGTCTGTCTGGCTGATGTAAAGCTTGCCGCCGCCCTTCTTCACATCGGCGCGGGCAAGGCGGAGACCTTCCAGAACGCTCTGGCCTCCGGTTTCGAAGAAGGCACGAAGGGCCGTTGGGTTGGAGCCGAGATAGTTGGTTGGTGACAGGGTGTCGGTGAGGAGCTGAGTGAAGAACTTCGCGCGAAGTTGCAGGTTTTCCGGCAGGCCTGGCGCCTGATCTGCCAGGCTGTTCATCCAGTTGGCGTTCACTTCATAGGCTTTGCGGATGAAGCGAAAGCCAGGATTGCTGGCCCATTCAGGGTCAGAAAAGCGCTTGTCCTTGTCCTTCTCAGGCTTGCCGGAAATCGCCTCCATGGACATTTCCTGCCACAGCTTCATCCAGCCGGTCATCAGTTCCAGGTTGGCGTTGAACATGGCGGTGGGATTGGAGGCGAAACTCCAGCCGACGGCACGGAACGCCTCGCCGACGCGCATTGGATCGCCTTGAGACACTGTGCCCAGAGGGCCGGAGCCCATCATGACATCCGCCAACAGGCCCTGGGACTCGACGTTCGCCAGCGCAAGCGTCGTCATCAGCACCTGCATACGCACCGGATCCTGGCTCATCATGAGCTCAGTCAGGGGCGTTGGGGTGTCTTTGATTCGCTCGCTACCACTCATTCGTACAATTTATGCCTGTTTTAGCTGTCCTTTACTATGCGCCTGAATATTTGTGATTTAGTGAGTGCGATCATGAAAAACACGGCGATTCCCCTTTTAAGCGTATCGATTCTGCTCATTGCGGGCTGTTCGAACTCTTTTGGTCGTGTTCGCGAAGCAATTAATCAGGCGCCAGACTGGTATGATGCCCGCCGTCAGGAAATCCGGGGGGAGGGGTATCCGAAGCTGGCCGAAGTGCAGGAAATCCCGGCGGACCAGCTTCCCGGAAAGACTTTGCCTGACTCAGCTGTCCGCGTGGACATATTGCAGGCCTATTTTGACTCTAATGAACGAGCGGAGCCACCCGTGGATGTAGCAGGCCAGATGGCCGTGCTGCTGAAGCGGGTAGAAGCGGAATTTGCGGGTCTGCCCGCTAATCCCGATTTCCTAACGCAGGATGATATCGCTCAGATTCAGGCTGCGTTCAACGTTCCAAGAGTTACTGAAGGCCTCAAGGTCAGACGCAAATGAATACCGATTTTCACAAGATCCGCCGACTTCCCCCTTACGTTTTCGAACAGGTGAACCGCACCAAGGCGGCCCTGCGTGCGGACGGCGCGGATATCATCGACCTCGGCATGGGCAACCCGGACCTGCCGACCCCCAAACACATCGTCGACAAGCTGTGCGAAACGGCGCGTCGGCCAGACGTTAACGGCTATTCCGCGTCGCGCGGCATTCCGGGCTTGCGCCGCGCGCTGACCGACTATTACAAGCGCCGCTTTGACGTAAAACTGGACAAGGACCGGGAGGTGATCGTCACCCTCGGCTCCAAGGAAGGCTTTGCCAACCTCGCTCAGGCCATTTCGGCGCCGGGCGATGTGATCCTTGCGCCGGACCCGTCTTATCCGCTGCACCATTTCGGCTTCATCATTGCTGGCGCGTCGATCCGCGGTGTGCCCGCCCAGACGCCGGAGCAGTACCTGTCCAACCTCGGCAAGGCCGTGCACTATTCCGTGCCGCCGCCGACAGCCATGGTTCTTTGCTATCCGTCCAACCCGACGGCCGCTGTGTGCGATCTCGATTTCTACAAGGACGCCATCAAGTTCGCGAAAAAGCATGAGCTGTGGGTACTGTCTGACCTTGCCTACAACGAGATTTATTTCGACGAGCCGACACCCTCGATCCTTCAGGTCGATGGCGCCAAGGACATCGCAGTCGAGTTCACGACCATGTCGAAGACCTATTCCATGGCCGGCTGGCGCATGGGCTTCGTCGCAGGGAACGAGACTTTGATCTCTGCGCTGGCTCGCGTGAAATCCTATCTCGACTACGGTGCCTACACGCCGATCCAGGTGGCCGCTGTGGCGGCGCTCGATGGCCCGCAGGATTGCGTGGACGAGACGCGTGCAATCTACAAATCACGCCGCGACGTGCTGGTGGAAAGCTTCACCCGCGCCGGCTGGCCGGTGCCAAGCCCGGCAGCCTCCATGTTCGCGTGGGCGCCGATTCCGGAGCAACTGAAGCACCTTGGCAGTCTGGAGTTTGCCTTGCAGCTGATCAATGAGGCCCATGTCGCTGTCGCGCCCGGCGCCGGTTTCGGCGAGCATGGCGACGGCCATGTCCGCATCGCCCTCGTCGAGAACGAACAGCGTATCCGCCAGGCCGCCCGCAACATCCGGAAATTCCTGGAGAAGCGCGGCGTGAAAGAGATTAAGCCTGCGGTCGCGGCGGCGGAATAGCCGTCGCCATCAGGCGTAGGTAAAGCCCCCATTGTTGATGACGACACGGCCGTCTCCACCGATGGTCTGGAAGATGGCCGTGCTGTTATCGCCTTCGCCAGTCCAGATTTTAATGGTCAGTGCCTCGCCAGGCAGCACGGGCGACGAGAAGCGCCCATCCATGGCCTTGAACCGGGCCGGTTCATTCCCGCACAGCGAGGCCAGCAGGGCGCGTCCGGTGAAGCCATATGTGCAGAGGCCATGCAGGATCGGCTTCGGGAAACCGCCAACGTCAGAGAATTTCTTGTCTGAATGCAAGGGGTTGCGGTCGCCGCTGAGGCGGTAGAGCAGGGCCTGATCCGGCCGGGTCTGGTAGGTCACTTCGAGATCCGGGGCCCGCTCTGGCGCAACGTTCGTCTGGCCGGACGGGCCCTTGTCGCCGCCGAAACCACCTTCGCCAACAATGAAGACGGATGAGGTCAGTTCAAAGAGCGGCTTGTCATCGGCCGTCAGCGTCGCCTCGGCTTTCGTCGCGACGACGGCGCCTTTGCCTTTGTCGTAAATGCCGGTGATTTCATCGACGAGCGTGATTTCACCTTCGACCGGGATGGGTCGGTGCAGGCGGATGCCCTGTTCTCCGTGAACCAGCATGCGGGGATCATAGGTCCCGGCATCGGCCATGGCGCTTTTCCCGCCTCTGGCATTGAAACCAGCAAGTACGCCGAAAGTGGGGAGCACTTTCTGGTCCACGCCCATCGTGTTCTCGGTGGTGAATTCCAGCTCAGCCCCAACAGGGTCTGCCACCCCGGCGCCGACACCAAGTGCATAAAGCAAGGCATCGCGAGAATCCCACGCCCATGTTCGCGGCGTTCCCTTCGATCCGACGGCATCCTGATTGATTGGCATAGTATGGCCCTCCCGCTTCGTTTCTTTGTCTGCGCATTAAGCACCGGGTTTCAATCCGCTGCAATGCCACTGGTTTGGGCGGTCGCCCCCTTTCCCCGGCGCGCCAAACCAGCTAGGCACCTGCCGGGATATTCAGCAACAAACAGGGGGCCCTTTTGGCACCTTTGAAGATAGGGATCGCCGGCCTTGGCCATGTCGGCTGCGGCCTGATTGAACTGGTCGAGCGCCAGCAGAACCTTCGCCTGCCAGGCGAAGTGCAGATCACTGGTGTCAGCGCTCGTAGCCAGTCGCGCAACCGTCCGGTCGATATCAGCCCTTATCGTTGGTTCGACGATGCTGCGACACTGGCAGAAGACCCGGACGTGGACGTTTTTGTGGAACTGATGGGCGGATCCGATGGCCCCGCCAAGTTCGCCGTGGAAACGGCACTGAAGGCTGGAAAACACGTTGTCACTGCCAACAAGGCACTGATTGCCAAGCACGGTATGGCGCTGGCCCGTCTGGCGGAAGAAAAACAGGTCGATCTGTTGTTCGAAGCCGCCGTCGCTGGCGGTATCCCAGTCGTCCGTGTGTTGCGAGACAGCCTCGCCGGCACTGAAGTCAAACGCATCACAGGTATCTTGAACGGCACCTGCAACTACCTCACCACGGTGATGCTGGAGCAGGGCCGCGAATATGATGACGTGCTCGCAGAAGCGCAGCGTCTTGGGTACGCGGAAGCCGATCCGACGCTGGACGTGTCGGGCATGGACGCCGCGCATAAGGCGGCCATTCTGTCAGCCATCGCTTTCTCGGCGGACCTTGATTTCTCAAAGGTCAGCGTCTCAGGCATCGACAAGGTCAGCCTGCTGGATCTGCGTCTGGCCGACCGTCTGGGCTATCGCATCAAGCTGATCGCTGAAGGCTTGTTGACCGATGAGGGCGTCGTGTGCCGGGTCGAGCCGCTGGTCCTGCCGGCCACGCATCCGCTGGCGCGCGTGAATGGCAGCCTGAACACCGTCCGGATCGAGGGCGACCCGGTTGGGGCGATCACGCTGACGGGCCCAGGAGCAGGCGCCGGGCCGACCGCGAGCGCCGTGATGGGCGATGTCGCAAAGATGTTCCGCCCGGCTATCCGGCCAGCCTTTGGCCGCGCCGCGCACCATACTGGCCGACCTTTTGTTCAGGGGGCGCCGACGGAAGTCGCGCCGTTCTTCCTGCGTGTTTATTTGCCAGACCAACCGGGTGCTCTTGCGGCCCTCACAGAGGCGCTCGCCAAAGAGGGCGTTTCAGTAGACAAGCTGTTGCAGGAATCGGGTGAGGAATCCGGTGCCGCACCGGTGGTTATCGTGACCCATCGCTGCCCGCGTTCAAATATGCAGGCTGCGCTGGAGCGGTTGGAAAAAATTGCAAAGCCGATTGACGCGCCACGGCTAATTCGTATCGAGGCGGCAAGCTAATTGCTTACCGTCTAGGCGTAAGAGACAAAAATCCCGCGTTCGGAGATAAAAAAATTATGGAAAACAGCGTTCTGACGCCCAGCTTGGCGGATGCCATGGTGCGCGTGACCGAAGAAGCAGCCATCGCTGCGTCAAAACTGGTCGGTCGTGGCGATGAGAAAAAGGCCGATGCAGCCGCCGTCGATGCCATGCGCACGGCGTTCAACCGGGTTGATTTCAAGGGCCGTGTCGTTATTGGCGAAGGTGAGCGCGATGAAGCCCCGATGCTCTACATCGGCGAGGAAGTCGGCACCGGAAATGGCCCTGAGATCGACATCGCGCTGGATCCGCTGGAAGGCACGACGCTTACCGCGAAAGCCATGGCGAACGCCCTCGCTGTGCTGGCCATCGCCCCGAAGGGGGGCCTGCTGTACGCGCCGGACACCTATATGGACAAGATCGCCATTGGCCCGGGCTATCCGGAAGGGATCATCAGCCTCGACGCCAGCCCGGCCGAGAACATCACGGCCCTCGCCAAGCACAAGGGCGTTGACGTCACAGACATGACGGCCTGCGTTCTGGATCGTCCGCGCCACGAAGACATCATCGAAAGCCTGCGCTCTGTCGGCGCCCGTGTCGCCCTGATCACCGATGGCGACGTCGCCGGCGTGATTGCAACGACCAATCCTCACACTGGCATTGACCTTTACATGGGCTCCGGCGGTGCACCGGAAGGCGTTCTTGCTGCTGCAGCCCTGAAATGCGTCGGCGGCCAGATGTTCGGCCGTCTCGTTTTCCGCAATGATGACGAGAAGAAACGCGCCGCACGCGTTGGCATCACCGATCTCGGCCGCACATACGCCCTAAACGAGCTCGCTTCGTCTGATACGGTTTTCTGTGCTACTGGTGTGACGCAGGGCTCCATGCTCAGCGGCGTGCAGCACCGCGATGGCGGCGTACACACCCACACGCTGGTCATGACGTCGACTGACGGCATGGTCCGCTACATCCGGTCGAACCGGAAGGCATAAGTCCGGGGGCATTCGCTCCAACCCTGTGATAGGCTTCCGGAAATCCTGATTCCCGGAAGCCTCATGACAGCAGCCGCCAGAAAACCCGACAATAATCGCTTGTTCGCGGTGGACCGCTCCGCGACGGGCCGTTTCTGGACGTTGGCCGATGCCGATGAGGCTCTGGTCCGCCGGCTCGCGCCTGCCGTTGGCGGTTCGGACCTGCTGGCGCGTCTTCTCGCTGAGCGTGGCGTCGATCCGGATAGGGCTGGCGCCTATCTCGCTCCGACATTGCGGGAAACCTTTCCGAACCCATCCAGTTTTGCTGACATGGACAAGGCCGCCGAGATCGTGCTGGACGCCATTCTCGAGAAAAAGCGCGTTACGGTCTTCGCAGACTATGATGTCGATGGCGGAACAAGCTCTGCGATCCTGGCGCGTTATTTCCGGGCTTGGGGACAGGAACTTGGTCTCTACGTGCCGGACCGCCTGGAAGAAGGCTACGGCCCGTCGCCAGAGGCTTTCCGGCATCTGAAGCAGACCGGGTCTGATATTGTCATCACGGTCGATTGCGGCGCTGCCGCCGTCAGTGCTCTGGAGGAAGCGCAACGGATCGGCCTCCAAGTCGTTGTGATCGATCATCACCTGATGTCCGGGCACAATCCACCTGCTCTGGCGTTGGTGAACCCGAACCGTCCGGACGACACTTCCGGACAGGGGCACCTGGCTGCAGCGGGGGTCGTCTTCGTTTTCGTCGCTGCCCTGAACCGCCTGGCGCGAGAGCGGGGCATCGCGCCTCCGGACGGCCTACCAGACATCATGGCGCATCTGGATCTCGCCGCGCTCGGCACCCTGTGCGACATGGCTCCGCTGCACGGCGTAAACCGTGCCTTCGTGCGTCAGGGACTCAATATGCTCTCTCGGGGGCAGAATGAGGGGCTGCGCGCTCTGGCCGAGGTCTCGGGCATCCAGAAGATCGAGACGGTCTACCATGCCACATTCATGCTGGGACCGCGGCTGAACGCCGGCGGACGGGTTGGGGATCCGTGGATCGCTGCGAAGCTGCTGGCAACGGACGACCGGGCACAGGCAATCGCACTGGCAGAGCAACTCCACGCCCTCAATGAGGAGCGTAAAGCGGTTGAAGCAGCCATCCTGGATCAGGCGATTCTTCAGGCCGAGAAGGCGCTCGAAAAGAATCCGGACCGCGGTGTTCTGGTCGCGGCCGGCGAAGGCTGGCACCCGGGCGTGATCGGAATTGTTGCCGGCCGGCTGAAAGACCGGTTTCACCTGCCCAGTATAGTGATCGGCTGGGGCAAGGGCCTGGGACCGGTAGCAAAAGGCTCCGGCCGGTCTGTGACCGGGGTGAACATCGGCGATGCAATTGCTGCCGCTGCCCGCGAAGGAATAATCCTTTCAGGCGGCGGGCATGCCATGGCGGGCGGGCTCAGCCTGGAGCCGGAGCAACTGGACGCTTTCGACGACTGGATGGTCGCCCACATGGCTCAGTTCACAGCAGAGCGTGCCGCGGCATTGGAACTGGCCATTGATGCTATCTTGGCGCCTGGCGCTGCATCGCCTGAACTCGTCGAACGGGTCGCGGAAATCGGACCCTTCGGTGCCGGCGCGCCGGAGCCAGTATTTGCCATCCAGTCGGTGCAGGTTTCCTATGCCCGGCAGGTCGGCGCCAATCATTGGAAATTCACTGCGGAGGACGCTTCAGGCAGGCTCGATTGCATTGCCTGGCGCGCTGTCGGGGCACCGCTGGGCGAGGCGCTGATGCCCGGGAACCGCGTGCATCTTGCGGGGCGGCTCAAGGCAGATGAGTGGAACGGACGGCGCCGTGTGCAGTTGGACGTGATGGATGCCGCCAGCGCCTGAAAATATGTGCAGCAACCGTCACCAACATGGCTTGCGCAAGCCGCCGTCCCTCGCTATACGGCCTCTTCTTCGAACCGGTGCGGTCCCTTCGTCTATCGGTTAGGACGCCAGGTTTTCAACCTGGAAAGAGGGGTTCGATTCCCCTAGGGACTGCCACCTTCGATCTGCTCTCCATACAATTGCTGTGTTATTGCCATTCAGAGCCAAAGGCACTGTATGGAATAGAGCGTAATTGGAGGGTCTGCGTGACCAAGGCAATCTGGATCAGCCTTACTCCGACGTACGGTATCAAATTGAGCGGGTGGTCAGGTGTTTAGTCGGGAATTGCCTTGGCAAGAGCCGGCCGTGCTTGCCCTGAAACTGCATCGGGAGCCGGGGTTTGTGTGGCTGGATAGTGCTGGCTCTACCGGCGGTAAGAACCGGTACTCCTATATCGCGTCCAACCCCGTTTCCAGGTTTCGTCGCCAAACCGCAGAATCTTCGGCTGAATTCGATAGGGGTTTTCGAGACTGGCAAAGCCAGTTCACGACAAGGATGATTGCCGATGGCGCGCCATTTCAGGGCGGTGCGATCGGTTATGTCACCTATGATGCAGCTGAAATCTGGGTCAGTGATTTCAGCTCGCGCCATTCAGGCGATGCAGGCGATATCCTCGAGTTTGCTTTTTACGACACGGTTCTGGCATTCGATCACCAGCAGCAAAGCCTCACTGTCTATTCGGCTGGTCTGAATGGGCCGGACAGTCTTCCTGATGAGGCGCTCGCCAGGCAGCGAATAAGCAGCCTCGCGGAGATTTGTACCCGGGAGAATGCTTCGCGCACCCGGCCTGCTGGAGAGGGAGCAGTCTGGACGCGCGCATCGCCGCAGGCACCGTATACAGATCTTGTTTCCGCCGTGCGCGAAGCCATTCTTGATGGAGAGATATATCAAGCGAATATTGCAAGCCTCTGGACCCGGCCACCTCAGTCATATGATGAGGCGTTTTTCACCTATCTTGTGAACCGCAACCAGACGCGGGCCGCGTTTTCCGCATTTGGCGCCTTCACGAGCCGCACGCTGGCGAGCTTGTCGCCAGAGCGTCTTGTCACCATGAATTCTGAGCGCGATGTCCGTACTGAGCCCATCAAGGGCACGGCACGGCGATCTGCGAATCCGGAACAGGACCAGCAGATTGCGAAGGCGCTCGCAGCTTCCGAGAAGGACCGCGCCGAGAACATCATGATTGTCGATCTCTTGCGGAATGATTTGTCGAGGGTCTGCCGGCCCGAGTCGGTTATTGTTAGCGGCCTGTGCGACGTCGAGCAGCTACCCAATCTCTTTCATCTCGTCTCGTCGATTGAAGGAAAATTGAAGCCGTCTCTGGACGCCATTGATCTTCTGGGAGCGGTTTTTCCCGGCGGGTCGGTAACAGGCGCTCCCAAGCTGCGGGCCATGGAAATAATAGATGAGCTGGAGCCTTCCGCGCGCGGTGCGTTTTGCGGTTCATTCGGGTATATCGGTCATGATGGTACCTGTGATTTCAATATCATGATCCGCACAGTTGATCATGTTCCGGGCGGAGACAGGTATTGGTCAGGGGCGGGGATTACGTTGCTCTCCGACACGCATGCTGAATGGGAAGAGGTCCAGCTGAAGGCGGAGCGGATTATTGACCCTCCGGTTTCGGGGATGATCGAAATATGATCCTTATGCTGAACAATAGGGACAGCTTTGTTTTTAATCTTGCGCGATATCTGACGCTGGCTGGCGCAGACGTCGAAGTGAAAGACAGCAGGAGCCTCTCACTCAAGGACATCGTGCGCCTGCGTCCGGAGGCGATCGTGATTTCGCCGGGGCCATCGCGGCCAGAGCAGGCCGGCATTTCTGTTCAAGCCATTGAAACATTCGGGGGAGACCTGCCGATACTTGGTGTTTGCCTGGGGCATCAAGCCATTGCAGTCGCATATGGCGGATCGGTCAGGCGCGCGCGTTCGCCGTCACATGGACGGACCGTCAGCATTACCCATCCGTCGGAAGGGTTGTTTGCTGAACTGCCTTCGCCGCTGCCGGTGGGGCTCTACCATTCGCTCGCTGTCGATCTGTCAGGTGCTACCGGATTACAGGTCGATGCCACAGCACCTGACGGTGAGATCATGGCGCTTTCGCATCGAGAGAATCCTGTTTTTGGCGTGCAGTTTCATCCAGAGTCGATTCTGACTGACCATGGAGCCAGTCTGATCAGAAATTTTCTTAGCCATTGCCGGTCAGTGACATGCCCATAATTCAGTTTCGCCAGACGATTGCGTCGAACGATGCAGTGCGCCCGTTTGATTTAACGGACCGGGGATTGCTGCTCGGCGACGGGGTGTTTGATACGTCTCTGGTGAAAGACGGCCGGATGATCCTTCGCGAGCGTCATATCGGGCGTTTGGTGGAAGCGTGTGACGTTTTCGGTCATGAAGTCGCGAAAACCGAAATCGAAGCGCTCGCGAAAGACGCAGTTCCGGAGGATGCGACTGGTGCATTGCGTCTCACTGTGACGCGGGGACCGGGTGGACGGGGTCTTGCGGAAACATCCGCTTCGAACCCGACGCTCATGGCATCCTTCACGCCGATGCCGCTGATGTACCCGTCGCCACCCCTTCGCCTTGGCGTCAGCACCATTCAACGCAATCCGACCGCGCCGTCGGCTTTGTACAAGACGCTTTCCTATGGAGACGCGGTTATGGGGCAGCGGCAGGCTCAGCGGAATGGATATGACGACGCATTATTCCTAACGCCCGGCGGCCACATAACATGCAGTTCGATTGCCAATATCTGGGCATGGTCTGGATCAACGCTGGTTACCCCGCCGCGATCCGACGGCGTGGTGGTAGGTGTGGTGCGAGGTTGGCTTCTGGAAAACGCCATTCGGTATGGATTTGAGGTTTCCGAACGAAGTTTGCGGCTGGACGATATTGCACACGCAGATGGTGTTTTTCTGACGAACAGCTTGCGTTTGGTGGTTCCGGTTCGCGCGATAGATGAAATGGAGTTCAGCCCGGATTTACCGTCCGAATTGGAGTCGCTGATCAGTGAGTTGCTGAGTTCGTGAAGCTTGGTGGAATTGGTCCGGCGATGGTCCGGGGCTCCATCGCCTGCCTTGGTTATAAGGGCGCGGAGTCATATATGTGAGGTCACACAGCGACTCACACAGGAGACCGTATGCAGCCGGTCAGTTTCAAAGGATTTGGCGGAGCAGCGCTGAAAGGTGATGCGCTGGGCTCACCAGATGATCCGGCTGTATTGCTCATCCATGGCGGGGCGCAGACGCGCGCTGTATGGGATAATGTTGCCGACGCGCTGGTAAAGGCGGGGCGTTATGTCATTCGTATTGACCTGCGAGGTCACGGTGAAAGCGATTGGCCTTCAGACCGGCGCTATGATTTTGAGGCCCTGGTAGAGGATCTGCGCGCAGTGCTCGCGCAGATGGCATCGCGTCCGGTGGTCGTTGCCGCATCTGTGGGCGGCTGGGCGGCCACCGCCGCGCTCGGCGAGGAAGGAGCACATCTTGCCGCGGGGCTGGTGCTTATCGATTCCGTACCGGATATGGATTTCGATGCTGCCTGCCGACCAGAAAACGCGGCGCCTGAAAAACCATGTTTTGATCCGGCATTTGCCGAAACGTTCGATCCTGAAACCGCTGTGGCGCGAGTCTCGGACGCTGCGACGCAGATCAAAATGCCGGTCCTCTTCGTCCGAGGCGCGAAGAGTGAACTCTCCGGTGTGGACGAGGCCCATCGCTTCCTGGGTAAACTAGAAAATGTTGAATACGCCGAGATCCGGGAGGCTGGCCAGATGGTGGCCGCTGAGCGGGCGGATATGTTCAGTGCGACGCTCCTGGATTTCCTGGAACGCAGGGTTCCGCGATTTGCACCGGAATATCGTCAGGGGTCGGATGCCCGAACGCTGAGGGATGCGCTTGGTTGTTTTGCCACCGGGGTTACGGTGGTGACCACACTGGACGAAGAAGGGCAACCGGTTGGGCTGACCGCAAATTCTTTCACTTCGGTTTCTCTGGATCCGCCGCTCCTTCTGGTCTGTATCGCCAAATCGGCGGGCAGTCTGAACGCCATGGAAGCAGCTGAAAATTTTGCGGTGAACGTGCTGCACATCGGTCAGCAGCCGACGTCCAACCTGTTTGCCAAATCGGGCGAGGACCGTTTTGCGGCCACACCATGGCGGCGCGGGCACAATGGGGCTCCACTTTTGTCAGGGGCGCTGGCAAATTTTGAATGCCGTCGGCATGCGCTGCATGAAGGCGGAGACCATGTCATCCTGGTCGGTGAAGTGGTTCGTGCCCGGTTCGAACCGCGCCGTGATCCCTTGCTCTATTTCCGTGGCAAATACCGCCGCCTGCATTTTGCCTGATGGAATCAGCCATTGAAAAAAGCTTTCACTTTTTCAATGTCGTATGGGCGCTCTGATAGGGTTTCTTCGTCCCATTCGCTGCGAGGCTGAGAAAAGAAATCTCCGCCATAAACATGGATCGCGCCCGTGGGACGACCCAATGGGTTTGTCACGGAGTGGATGATGTCTTTACCGAGCGGCGCAACGTCCCCTGTGAGCAGAGTGCGGGCACCCGCTGCTTCCACTCGGAATGGGTCTTCCTTCACCCGGCGCCAGAAGATGTTGTCTTCACGTCCGGTATAGATGCCGATAATGGCCCACATTTCATGATTGTGTGGCATCAGCGTTGAGTGCGCGCCCCAGACAACATTCAAGACTGTGAGTCTATCCGACTTGTGAAGCACGTCGATTCCCGCCCCGCTTGGTTCGCCGACGGCTTTGAGTATTGCGTCGGGATCATGAAACGCAGCCTCCATCACTTCCAGGACAGTTCGGTGGGTTGGATCCTCCGCAATGGCATCACGGCAATCTGCCACGAATGTATCGATATCGAACATGGCTTTCCTCCCAAAAGGAAAGTGTCCTACCGCTTCGGTTTGGCGTCAATCCTGCGGCAAGGCGATGTGGCGGGCAGCGTCAGCAAGAACTCTCGTCACGTCGATCGCATTTGTCTTGTGGGGAAGGGCGTTGGTGGTAACAATACGCGCAGCTCCGGCGGCGATCAGTTGCTCATAGGCGTCTTCTGCAAAAATTCCGTGGACAGCGCAGCATATCGGGCGCGGCTGCCCACTTTCGCAAAGGGCGCGAATGAGCGTGGCCAGCGTCGTGCCGGATGATATGATATCATCCACGATGACAGGCGTATGGCCTCCGGAGTCGATGCCAGCGGGTACCTCGATTTGCACATTCCGGTCGCCCAAGCGTGTCTTTCGGAATACGTCATATGGCGCATCGCAAGCTTCTGCGATCGTTCGGACCCATTGTTCGCTTTCTTCGTCAGGACCATAAATGATCGGTTTCTCGATATGAGCCTTTATCCAGTTGGCCATCGGTTCTGTCGCGTGAGTGAGCTCGCCAGGAATAGTGAATACATCATCCAGGCTGGCCAGCCTGTGCAGGTGCGGGTCGAGCGTTACCACCCAGGACAGATGGGCGGAGAGTAGTGACCCAATATGCCGGGCACTGATGGACTCCCCGCGGTTAAATGCGACGTCCTGGCGGAAGTAGGGCATGTAAGGGGCGATCAGGCCAACGGAGCGGGCGCCAAGGTCTTGTGCCGTCATTGCCGCGAAGAGAAGTGGCACAAGCTTTGGGTCAGGACGGTCGAGACAATCAACCAGGGCAATATGGCGCCCGTCCGGCGGTGTCAGAAAGCGGAGATAGCTTTCACCATCCGGAAATTTGTGAAATTCGATCTCACCAATATCGGCGCCGAGTTCATGGGCAAGGGGCGCAGCCATGTGGCCCGTGCCCGGGAGGAAATAAAGGAGGAAACGTGTCATCTGGTCAGCTCAATGATGTCAGGGTTGGATTTCACATAGTTAAGCACATAGGAGAGCTCACCGATTGTTTCAGTGTGCAGCGTATACAGAGGGGTGCCTTGGCAAACGGTGTCACCGATCTTCACATGGAGATCGAGTCCGGCCGCCTTGTCGTCTGGAGCGCCGGCAAGCTTGGCGACACGGGCAAGACGCTGATTGTCAATTGAGGCGACACGGCCATTGCGTGACGCGTTTACAGGGCGCTGGAATTTGGCAACGGGCGGGTCAAATACGCCGCCTTGCGCTTTGCAAATGGCAAGAAACTTGTCCCAGGCTTTCCCTGAGTCCAAAGTCTCGATGGCGTGTGCAATGCCGTCGCCTTCAGGCACCTTTCCTGTGAGCTCCAGCACGGCGCCCGCCAGAGCAAGGGATTTGTCGCGGAGGTCTTGTGGGGCGTCGGGAGATCGCTTCAGCACTGCCCGGACATCGCGAGCCTCAAGCGCTGGACCGATCCCGCGCCCGATAGGTTGTGACCCGTCAGTGACTTCGATGCGCAGCTTCAGGCCAAAGGTCAGAGCGACTGTTCGGAAGAGGTCGGCAAGTTCCCGTGCCTGCAATCGATTGCGGATTTTTGCGGTCGGGCCGACCGGAATATCAATCACGACGTGGGTCGCGCCAGCCGCGATCTTTTTGGACAGCACCGACGCAACCATTGAGCCCGCGGAGTCAAAGTTCAATGCCCGTTCGACCCGAATGATCGCGGTGTCTGCTGGTGAGAAATCGACCGCATCACCCCAGATGAAGCATCCGCCTTCTTTTTCTATCACATGGCGCAACTCGTCTCGATCGAGGTCTACCCGCGTCAGTGTTTCCATCGTGTCCGCGGTGCCCGCCGGGGAGGTGATCGCACGGGAAGACGTCTTGGGAATGAGGAGGCCATTTGCAGCGACAATGGACACCACGATCGGTGTGGTCCGGTTTGCCGGCAGGCCGCCGACACAATGCTTGTCGGCCACGGGTGTCACACCCCAGTCGATCTGGTCTCCTGTATCGATCATGGCGCGAGTCAGAGAAATCACTTCCCGGGTGGCAAGCGGCTTCGCTGCTGTTGCCGTGACGAAGGCTGTAAGATGGATGTCTGAATACGCCCCTCTGACAATATCACTCACGACTGAGCGGATCTGAGCATCCGTCAGGCCATCGTGAAAAATTCGTTCGCGCACATAAGACAAGGAGGCGAGGGGCGGTGCATGCGTAACGCGCACCAATGCGCCATCTTCAAGATCAAGGCGTTCCCATGCCTGATCCGTCAGGCCAACAGATCCGATCGGGAACCAGTCCTCTGTCACCTGGTAAAGCGTTGCAACCACTGACTTGTCGCCATGGGTCAGGGTAACCTGACTGTGGGCGCTCATGCCTTCAGAGCGGCAGACGGGACAGTCTGCATGCACGAGGGCGATCATTTCATGCTGCGTCAGCACGCCAAGGCGTCGTGCGCGCATCAGGTTGACGGTATCGTCCTTCATTTCAGCCGCACAGTCTCGCCTTGCTCGGGCACCTTGCAGGACCAGTCCAGTTCTTCGCTGATCCTGTGGCGCAGCGTGTCGGATGCAGCTGCCTCTCCATGCACCACAAATGTTTCTTTGGGAGGAATGCTGAAGTTTCCGAGCCAGCGCATCAATTCGTCAGCATCGGCATGCGCTGATAGCATGTGAAGGTTCTGAACCTCTGCGTTTACCTCGTAATAGCCACCATGAATTTTGATCTTGCGTACACCGCCCAACATTGCTGCACCGCGTGTGCCGCCTGCCTGGAAGCCGGCAAAGAGGATCGTGTTCCGCGCGTCGGGAGCGTACACTTTCAAATGGTGGAGGACCCGCCCGCCAGTTGCCATGCCGGATGCCGAAATGATGATCTTTGGAACCAGGTCTGTATCCAATTTGCGAGAATCTTCGCTCTGCCGAGTATATGTCGCGACATCACAGGCCGCACGCGCCTCATCCTGGGTAAGCTTGTGGGCTGCAGCGTGTCGAACAAATAGTTCGCTGACATTGATCGCCATTGGGCTGTCCAGATAGACGGGCATCTCAGGAATGCGCCCAGCTGCGCGGAGCCGGCTGATATGGAACATCAGCGATTGCGACCGGCCAACGGCGAAAGATGGAATGATCACTGTCCCGCCACGTTGGAAAGTGCGGTTGATGATGGCTTCGAGAATGTCCTCCGGGTCCGTGTCCGGGTGTACAGTGTCCCCATAGGTCGACTCGACAAGTACATAGTCCGCTTCTGTGATCGGGGTAGGATCGTGCATGATCGGATTATCATACCGGCCAAGGTCACCGGAAAATGCGATCTTGTTCTCGCCTGTATCAAGCAGGATCGACGCTGCCCCGAGAATATGACCCGCTTCTACAAATGTCGCACCGATACCTTCCCCCAGCGGGACGGTGTCGCCAAAGCCGTGCGTGCGGAAGTGTTTGAGTGAGGCCTCGGCGTCGGCCTGGGTGTAGAGGGGCAGCGCCGGATGATGGCGCGAAAATCCTTCACGGTTTGCAAGGTCTGCTTCGTGTTCCTGTAGGTAGCCGCTATCCGGCAGCAGAATGTTGCAAAGGTCACGCGTCGGAGTGGTGGCATGGATATGCCCTCGAAATCCGTTGCGTACCAGAAGCGGCAGATATCCCGAATGATCAATGTGCGCATGAGTCAAAACCACAGCGTCGAGTTCAGATGGCGAGATCGGGAGTGGCTTCCAGTTGCGATTGCGCAACTGCTTGAAGCCCTGGAACAGCCCGCAGTCGACCAGGATACGCCGGCCTTGCGTCTCGATCAGATATTTGGAGCCGGTGACTGTTCCGGCGCCGCCTAGGAAGGTGATCTTGTCGGTCATTTCTGGGCTCTTCCGTGTTTCGGATATCCAGACATCAAAAGGCACCTGCACCGGTTTCACAAGCTGTTCATTCGTCGCCAGTGCTGGTGGAGAATACGGATGGCCCTTTGGCTCCTGTTGGCGCTACACTAGTCTGCTTGTGAGCTGGGAGGAGGCATTTGGAACCGCCACAGAGTGTCCTGACACTTGCTGCGACCCTGTTCGCCGCGCTGGCTATAGGCTTGATAATCGGGCTGGAGCGCGGCTGGAAAGAACGCGGCGATCCGACAGGAAGCCGTGTCGCGGGGTTCCGGACTTTTGGTCTGATTGGCCTGATCGGCGGATTGGCAGCCGCGCTTGATACTGGAAATGGTTTCATTCTTTCTGCGGGTGTCATCGGCCTTGCGCTATTGTTGCGTCAGGGATTTGAAGCCCACATCGACGAGACCCGAAACGTAAGTGCCACGACCATGATTGCGGCCCTCATCACTTTCAGTCTGGGGGCAGTTTCGGTGAAAATCTCGCCGCTACTGGCAGGCGGGGGCGCCGTCGTGACGGCGTTCATTCTGTGGCTCCGGGAGCCGATGCACCAGCTGTTGGATCGGATCGATGCGCGCGAAATGAGCGCTTTTTTGCGATTGCTGCTGATCTCGATCGTGGTTCTGCCAGCGATGCCGGATGTCGGGCTGGGGCCATATGAGGTGATCAATCCTCGCCACATCTGGTGGATGGTTGTCCTGATCAGCGGGCTTGGCTTCATTGGCTATGTCGCAGTGAAGGCGCTGGGGGAGCGCGCGGGGGTCGGGTTGCTTGCACTTGCGGGCGGGCTTGCCTCGTCGACGGCGGCAACGCTTTCCTTGTCTCAATTGTCCAAAGCAGGTGGCAGGGCGTCAGCCTATGCAGGCGGGGTGGCAATGGCATGGTCCGTTATGGTCATACGAACGGGTTTGATCGTCGCGGCAATCCGGCCTGCTCTGTTGCCGATGCTGTGGCTTCCACTGGGGGCTATGTTTGCAGCCACTCTGCTGGTTGCCGGACTGTTGCTTTGGCGCCAGCCGTCGAAGACCGAAGCAAAATTGGCCCTGCCTAATCCTCTCGACTTGAAATCGGCGATCGTATTTGCAGCGGTGCTGACATTGGCATTGGTTCTCTCGCGCCTTGCTCAGGCCGCTTGGGGCGAGGGGGGCGTGTTCGGAGTTGCCACAATTGCCGGCGCCTTTGATGCTGATGCCGTGACTATCTCCATGGGGCGGCTGAGTGCAGGTGAACTGTCTGACCAGGTCGCGGCGCGCGCGATTGTCATCGCGGTCCTGGTCAATACAGCTTTCAAAGTTGTACTCGCGCTTGGCGCAGGCGCTCAGCGGTATCGCAATATGGTCCTGTTGACCGGAGCGCTGACGATTTCTTCCGGCATCCTGGCCATCACCACTGCGATCTCGCTTGGTTGGGCCTGAGACCGTCAGGTTTTATTGATCAACGCCTCAATGTCCGCAACCGGGCGATGAGCATGATCGCCGGTCACTGATTGCTCAATCCGGCTCAGCGTATGTTCATTCAGCTTCTGGCGGAGCGTTCCCATGGACCGTGGATCTGCCACAAGCACGAAACGTCGTGCAGGCTCGGCCGTTGCCCATCCATCCATCTGCGTTGCCAGCGCTCCGATGAAGCGTTTTTCCTCTTGTTCGTGCCAGTCGGTATTCCCGACAGAAGAGCTCTGACGACCCGGTCCGGGCATACGCCCCGGCTTGTCCGTTCCCTGTTCGTGCGTAGGCGGATTTATGTGATCGTCAAAACTGATGATGCGTAGATCCAGCCGGTCCGTATCACCCTGGTTTTCATAAACAACATATTTGCCTGCATCGCAGACGACGACCCAATCTCCATTTCTGAGGTGCATTTTCCTCTCCCTTTTAGTCTTTCTATTCAGAAGAATACTGCACACACTTGGAGAAGGCGATGCGTAACTTTCCGGAAGGGCTTTCAGCCCGTTGCGGTAATTGCATTGTCTATGGGGTGTTTACTTTTGGGGGCTGTGCGAATTTTCACTTCCGCGCCGCGCTCCAGTTGTCTTGGTGGGTGAACAACCACACGAGTTCCTTCTTCCAGACCGTCAAGAATCTCTGCATATGTCCGGTTGGTATGACCGACCGAGACGCTTCGCCATTCCGCCCGGCCGTTGGCGACTACAAAAACCGCCCAGCCATCCGCGTCACGGAACAAGGCCGACATCGGGACAACCAAACGGTTGCCGCCTTCCCAAACCGCTATGTTTGCCACGAACCGGTAGCCATGACCTAGATTCTGCCGCGCAGCGGGATCATTCAGGTCCATGACAATGTTGACGCGCTGCTCTTCGATCCCAAGCGCGGAGACCTTGGTGAAGCCGGCTGGTTCGACACGGCGCACCCGGCCGGGCAGGGGCGGGCCTCCCCAGTCGGTAAACATAACCGGGTCTCCCGGTTTCACACGAACGGCCTCTTCCGAAAGAAAGTCGGCAACGCATTCAAGGGAATTCAGATCCCCGATCTCGACAATGGGGGTGCCCTGAGCAATGGGGCCTTCGCTTTCGCGATCAACGGCAAGGATCTGTCCCGACAGGGGAGCGATGACTGCGACTGTGTCGCTGCCGTTCTGGGTTTCGCTGGGCATCAGGGCTGCGCGTGCTGCGGCTAGTTCCTGACGGCGAACGCCGATCACGG
This sequence comes from Hyphomonas sp. GM-8P, assembly GCF_003263315.1. Classification (NCBI taxonomy): domain Bacteria; kingdom Pseudomonadati; phylum Pseudomonadota; class Alphaproteobacteria; order Hyphomonadales; family Hyphomonadaceae; genus Hyphomonas; species Hyphomonas sp. GM-8P. The sequence continues at coordinate 16,108 of NZ_AWFE01000073.1, read as the reverse complement.
CTTCGCTTGAACGAAGAGCAAGGTAACCCTCTCGTTCAGCGGCTTCAGCATTGTCGACGGCCTGTTGCGAAACGGTGGCAGACTCCAATAGCCGCTTTGCACGGTCAAGGTCCCGCTTCAGGCGATTGTGTTCCGCGCGAAGGCGTTCTGCGTCTGCGCGTGCGGCAGTCAGCGCTGCTTCTGCCGATGACACGTTGGATTTGAGCTGGGCGGTTGTGCGAGCGGGTAGCAAGGGTGGAAGCAATGGCCGGATCGTGGAGACAACAGTTTCGCCTGCCTCTACATAATCGCCCGGCTCAACTTCCACACGGGACATTGTCCCGTCGAGGGGCGCGGAAAGAATAAATACATCGCGTACCCTCGTCATACCATCATCCGAGACGGTGACAGTCATGTCGTCCCGTGTGACGTAGGCGGCATCTACTTCTATGGCACGCGGTGAAAATGCCCAGGCGAAACCCAAGGCAGCCAATGCAGCCAGACCGAACCAGATACGCATGCGGACTGATGGCATCTTCATTCCCTCGTCTTTAGTACAGCGATAAGATCCAACGATCGGACCCTGCGGACAACGAACAGTGCAGCGATGGTAGACGACACCAGGACAATCAAAGCCGTAATGCCGAGTGTGGATGGGTTCACGGTCACCGGTATCCTGTAGAGTTCAGTCGCCATGGCCGTTGCTATTAGGTGAGCGAGAGCGATCCCGCCGATGCATCCCAAGGGGATTCCGATCAACGCCACAATTGCCAGCTCTCCAAGCAGAATGTAGCCCACCTCATTGTTGGTGAAGCCGAGAACCCGCAAGCTGGCCAACTCCCGACCCCGCTCGGTAAGGCTGATGCGCGCGGCATTATAGACAACACCCGCCGCGATCGCTCCACCGATTACGGCATAAATTCCCATCATGATGTAAATCGTTTCCTGAAGCGTCTCTTCAAATGATGCTATGGCAGCCGCTCGAAGCGAGACCCCGGCGATGCCCGGGCGTTCGATGACGCTGTCTTCAAATTCATTTTGCCGCTGGGGATCCAGCTTCAGGTAAGCGCCGGACACTGTTGGTGGTTGATCCAATAGAGCATTCATTGTGGCGATATCCATGAAGGCCGGGGTTCCAACGGACTCATCTATGATTGCTGTGACAGGAAGATCGACCACAGGGCGCGTCGCGTCCAGGATATGGGCCGTTATTGTGTCTCCAGTGGTTACATCCAGCATACCTGCCAATTGAGAAGACAGGACAATTCCGGTGGAAGGCATGTCGACATACCGTCCGTCTGAAGACAGGACGCGCCTCAATTGTGCATCAGCGGCCAGACCGGTGATGCTGACCCGCTCGGAGCGGTAGCCAGACACCAGCCGTGCCGGCACATCACGAACGCCCTCTGCGGCCATAACTCCGGGAATTCGCGACAGCTCGGAAACTGCAGATTCGTTTCGCGCCTCGAAAAAGGTGACGGCCGCGTCGTGCGCGTTCGTGCGAAAGAACATCTGGTCAATCATGTCGTCGATTGCATCGAAGCTGAAGAGTGTCCCGACCAGAAGGGTCACCGCCGCCGCGATCCCGAACAGGTTTGCTGCCGTTCTGGCCGGGAATCTGAAGATGTGGCGCAGGATCAGGCGGGTCGGCTCATCCAGCCAGCGCATTTGCAAAACATAGCGCAGCCAGCTTTGCTGGTAATTTATGGGTGGTGCGGGTTGCATAGCTTCGGCTGGAGACAGCTTAGCTGCGCCAAGCGCTGCGCTCATGGAACCGACAATGGCCGATCCAAGTGCTGCAACCGAGCCGGCGACAAGCGCAAATGCATCCACACGCCAGGTAAGGTCCGGAATACGGAATGTTTCGGCGTACAAATTTGTGATCAGATTCTGAAGGACAAAACCCAGCGCAAATCCTGCCAGAACGCCGCCGGTCGTGATGGCGATGGCAAATTTCAGGTAATGCCATGTAATTTCACTTCTTGAATAACCGAACGCTTTGATCAGGCCGATCTGCTGGCGTTCCGTCTGGATCAACCGATTGAGGATGGAGTGTATCAGGACTGCGGAGACGACCAGGAAGACGGCAGGAATGATTTGCGCCATGGTTTTCAGCTGGTTCATTTCGGAGTCGACGAACGCATTCGACAATTGGTCCGGGCGGTCGAACGCTCCCGTTCCGCCATATGGGGCGAGGACGTCATCCACCTGATCAATCACGGTCGCTGTGTCGGTGCCCGGCGCCACCGTCAGGCTGACATTGTTGAACGCGCCATCAAGATCGAATGCGGCCTCCAGCGCCCGCCGGCGCATCCAGAAAATACCGAACAGGCGATCGTCAGGCAGCAGGGTGCCGGGTCCAAGCGCATAAATGAACTCTGGACTATCGCCGATTCCGACGATGGTGAGAGTGCGCAGGCGTCCGTTCATGACCGCTTCAATCGCATCCCCAGGCTGGAGCTCGTTTGCTTCGGCAAATGCATTGGAGATGATGATCTCATCCGGCGAGCGAGCCTCCGGATAGCGGCCGTGGAAAAGCACAATCTTGTTCAAAATGCTGTCGCTATCGTCAGGAATGGAGACGATCTGCGCATTCGCCGGCTCATCGACATTTTCGATACGAAGAATAACAAGCCGAACGATGCGCGTTTCGACCGTCTGCACACCGTCAATTTCGCGGAGGCGTGCAGCAGCGCTTTCGGGGGCACGGCGAACTGATGCGAACACATCGGCGAAGCGGTAGCGTTCATAATAGGCATCGCGGCTGGCGCTGAGCGTGCTGAGTGTGCCGAGCGCCATCACCATGATCGCCACGCCACAGGCCACGATAATACCCACCGCGATGGCCTGTCCGCGCATGTGCCATATATCGCGCAGCAGCTTGATATTGAGAGGTGACATGCCCTTCACCAGGAGATCTCCGAAGGCTTCAGGCGGCGGTTTGGTCGGGTCTCTTCGATGATTTCTCCATCCTGCATACGCAGAACCCTGTCGGCGATCTCCCCGATGCCAACATTGTGGGTAATGATCAGCATGGTTGTGGACAATTCCCGGTTGACCCGGTCTAGAGCCTCAAGAACCCGGATGCCGGTCTGGCTATCCAGTGCACCGGTCGGTTCGTCGCAAAACAGAATCTGCGGGCGTTTGGCGATTGCCCGTGCGACCGCCACACGTTGCTGTTCGCCACCGGAAAGTTGCGCCGGAAAGTGCTTTACCCGGTCGCCTAGTCCGACAAGCTCGAGCGCTTCATCCGGTTGCATCGGGTGATTGGCGATCTCGGTGACCAGCGCGACATTTTCCCGGGCGGTGAGGCCCGCAACAAGATTGTAGAACTGGAACACAAATCCCACAGACCGGCGGCGGTACCGGGTCAGTTCTGCGTCGGTTGCATGGGACAGGTCCTTGTCTTCAAACCTGAGTGTGCCAGCTGTGGCTCTGTCCAGACCGCCGAGGATATTCAGAAGGGTGGATTTCCCGCTGCCTGAATGGCCGAGCAGGACAACCAGTTCGCCGCGCGTCAGGGAAATATCGACCCCGCGCAATGCGCGAACGGCCACCTCACCGGTCAGGAACGTACGTTCCAGTCCTTTACCTTCAAGCAAAATTTCCGGATCGGCGGACGTTTGCTGGTGGGAGGAGGAAGAGGTCATAATGAATTTCTACCCTGACACCTCTATTATAACCAGCAATTGCAGAAGGTTGTGCTACGTAGGGACGCGTATTGAACAGAACGATTTTGCGCTATGGTGTGCCTGAATACCGAATTTACCAGAAATGGAGATTTCAAGTGAATATCAAGGATATCAGCGTCTGCATGGCCTCACCTGACGGTGACAAGGCCGCATTTGATTTCGCACAGGCACTCGCCTCGGCTCACAATGCGCATCTGAGTTGCGCAGCTTTCACAGTATTGCCGCCGATGATCCTTGGTTATGGAGACGGATCAGCCGGTGAGGTCTACGCGTCAATACTCCAGCAAACGCGGGATACGATGTCCGGTGCCTGGGCCAAATTCGAAGAAGGTCTGAACGCTCAGGACCCGCCAGTGGAAATGCGCCATTTCGAGGCGTTTCCGAACCGCGTCGAAGCTCTCTCCGCAATGAATGCCCGTCACGCCGATATTGTGATTGTGCGCGCACCGGGAAAATCCGACGAACAGCCTCATGCGGATATGCTGGAAGGCGTGTTGCTGGGCGGTGGACGCCCAGTGCTGATCGTGCCGGAGAATTGGTCACGCGCAACAGTCGGTGAGCGGGCGATGATCGCATGGGATGCAAGTCGGGAAGCAACCCGGGCCATGCATGACAGCCTGCTGCTTATGCAAGACGACGCCAAAGTCTGCATTGCGACAGTTGATGCGAAGCCAGGCGACACCAGCCACGGGGCTGGCCCAGCCTGGGATGTCGGCGCACACCTTGCCCGGCATGTCGGAGATGTTGAAGTCCGCAATGAGGACAGCATTGGACGATCTACGGCTGAAGCGCTGATGGATGTCGCGACCTCCTTCGATGCGGACTTGATCGTAATGGGCGGATATCGTCACTCTCGTCTGCAGCAGGCGTTCCTGCCGGGCGTGACCCGCACCCTTTTGCGCGAGGCTAAAGTGCCTCTGCTCTTGTCGCACTGAGGGGGATCGAATGAAAAAAGTTGCGCAGGGCGATCGAGCCTTTGATCTGACAATCGATCCAGAGGTCGCATACCGGATCGCGGTGCTTGCCCAGTCCTATCAGGGCGAGGGCATCATGCCGATGGAAGAAGACGATGTGGTCGATAGTGATATCGGAGATGATCCGATCACGGATGTCGATGCTATCGCTGATGAGGCAGAGAAGCCTCATGCGAACCTGCTCGATGATGAGCTTGAGGGGCTGATCCGTGGACTCAATGTCGATGCCAAGCATGACCTGCTTGCGCTCATTTGGGTTGGGCGGGGTGACTATGAGGCCCGGGACTGGGCATCGGCTCGCCGTGCGGCCCGCGAGGCTGAGCCTTTTGATGTTACAGACTATCTGGAAGAGTTGCAGATGGGCAGTGACTACATTGAGAATGCGCTGGAGGCGATGGGGTATTCGCCGCCGGACGAGTTGTCCTGAAGCCGTAAGGGAGGTTGGCAGGAATGGATTCATTGCCGCCTCCCAATCCGCTTGCGCCGATTTCAAGGGAAATCTGGCTGAAAAAGTACAGGTTCCGCGACGAAGCATCTATTGAAAATACCTGGAGCCGCGTTGCAACCGCAGTCGCTTCGGCTGAACCTCGTAACCAGAATTACTGGGCCGGTCGGTTTATGGCACTGCTGTCGGACTACCGGTTCCTGCCGGGAGGGCGAATCCTCGCCAATGCAGGGACGGGTCGAAACGCCACCTTGCTTAATTGCTTCGTCATGGGGGAGTTGGACGATTCCATCGACGGTTTGTTTTCGGCGCTGCGGGAAAGTGCGATCACGCTGCAGGCCGGTGGCGGAATAGGTCTCGACTTTTCACCGATCCGGCCGGCCGGGGCGGCTGCAGTTCGTACCGGGAACATTGCGAGTGGTCCGGTTTCCTTCATGCAGCTTTGGGATGCGATGTGTGAGACCATGACGGCAGATCGCGCCCGCCGGGGGGCCATGATGGCTGTGCTGCGCTGTGACCACCCTGATATCGAGGCTTTTGTCGAAGCAAAGAAAGAAGCCGGTGCACTATCTCGCTTCAATGTGTCTGTGCTTGTCAGCGACAATTTCATTCGTGCGATCGATGCAGATGCGGAGTGGCCACTTTTGTTTGAAGGAAAGGTCGTCCGCACTTTGAAGGCAAGGGCGTTGTGGGAAAAAATACTCTGTGCGGCTTTTGAGACGGGTGAGCCGGGGATATTGTTCATCGATCGCATCAACCGGGAAAACAATCTCGGTTATGTGGAGACGATTCATGCCTGCAATCCCTGTGGGGAAGTTCCTTTGCCGCCTCATGGCGCATGCGATCTGGGCTCGGTAAATCTGACGCGCTTCATTCACCGGCCTTTTGCGCCGGAAGCAGATTTTGATTTTGGCGGCGTCGCGGAGACCACCCGCTTGGGTGTACGCTTTCTGGACAACGTGCTCGATGTTTCGCACTATCCTTTGGAGGAGCAGGCGCAGCAGGCTCATCAAGGGCGCCGTGTCGGGCTTGGCATCACCGGGCTGGCGGACGCATTGATTATGCTGGGGCTTGCCTATGATAGCAATGATGGGCGGGAGTTCACCGCGCGTGTCCTCGGAACCATGCGCAATGCTGCTTATGAAGCGTCTGTAGGGCTTGCAGAAGAAAAGGGCAGTTTCCCTCTGTATAAAGAGGGGGAATTTCTGGATCGCCCTTTCACCAGGCGCCTTCCCGACTTCATAAGGAACAGAATTCAGAAAAATGGGATCCGCAACAGCCATTTGCTTGCGATCGCACCGACCGGATCAATCAGTTTGCTGGCAGGCAATATTTCCGCCGGGATCGAGCCGGTGTTTGCGTCATCGGTCAGTCGGCGCATGCGCCGGGACGATGGTGGGTTTGATGCGACAGTTGTAGAAGATTTTGCCTGTCGGCTCTGGCGGGAATCGGGCGAAGACGGTCTGCCGCCTGCATTTTTTACTGCGGGCGAGTTGTCACCAGATGCCCATCTGGCGATGCAGGCTACAGCGCAGGATTTCGTCGACAACGCGATATCCAAGACCATCAATGCCAACGCGGCGATGCCTTTTGAGGCGTTTGAGAAAGTATATCGAACTGCCTACGATCTCGGGCTCAAAGGATGCACGGTGTATCGGCAAGGCAGCCGGGGAGAAGACATTCTTACGCCCGTATATGAAGGTGCTTGGTGTACATCGGACACTTGCTGATCGTCTTGGCCTTTCAAGGGTGTAATGATGTGATGCTAGGCGTTCACCCGAAGCAGGACTAAAGTACCTCGACTGAATGAAAGGGACTCACATGTATTTGCGGCGCTCCGGACTCCTCGCTTCAGGCCTTTTTGCAGGCTTTGCCATTTTGACGGCATGTAATTCCACGCCGGCAAATGATGCTGAAGAAAGTGTCGCTGTTGCACCTCAGCCAGAAGAGGACGGAGAACAGTTTGCCTATGACAGCAAGATCAAGGTTGGCAAACTGATCGCGGAAACACGCTGCTCCACCTGTCACGCGATCGGGTCGACCGGTAACAGCCCTCATCAGGATGCCAAACCCTTCCGGCAATTGTCCGAAAACTACCCGGTGCGAAATCTCGAAGAAGCGCTCGCCGAAGGGATCGTTGTCGGTCACCCCGACATGCCGATGTTTGTGCTCAGCCCTTATGAGATTGATGCGCTGATTACCTATCTTGAAAGCATCCAGGAACCGCACCCGGCCTGACTTGGGCTCTAGTCGCTACGTGTCGGATCGTTTGTTGTCTCTGTGGACAAGTCCGGGTCAACCGTCACGCCCGTCACCTGACGCTCGAGCATTCTGACAATGGGCGGTGGCCAACTGCCCTGATGAAGCGTGTGCAGGATGATCAGATTTTCCCTGTCGGCATGCGTGCGCCGTTCATTATGAAGGACATAGTCCATCCAGCGTCCGAACCGGTACTTTTCGATCCAGACCTCCGGATCGCTTAGATCCCGAACCAGGGCCCAATTGCGGGCGCCATCCCGGAGGCGTACGCGGCGGCTTTCATTCATGGCCGCCAGGAACCGCGGCACGTCTTCCTCACGGATGCGATAGTGTACAGCGATGTGGACCGGCCCTGCGCGCGGTTCGACCGGCACTTCCACGTCCGGAACCTTCCAGCGGCCGACAAGTTCGAGGTTCAGGTCCTGCACTTCCGGCAGGCGCATGAAAAAGCCTACAACAAGGCCGACAGCCTGAATGGCTGCCATCATCAGGATCGCTTCTGCAATTCCGTGCAGCTCCGCGAGCCTGCCGCTCATCCAGCTTCCCGCAGCCATCGTGCCGAAGACGCACATCTGGTAGAGCGACAGGGCGCGTCCGACCACCCAGCGTGGTGCGGACATCTGTACGGTCACGTTCATGGTTGCCATTGCGAGCAACCAGCCCCAGCCAAACACGATCAGTCCCAATACGGTGAGCAGGAGCCAGGGGCTGAGCGCGATCACGACGGCACCTGCGATCATGGCCGACACCGTCAGGCGGATCGTCGCCTCATTCGTGAGGCGTGCCCGCACTGGCCGGTTTGATAGAGCGCCCATGACGGCCCCGACCCCGAAGGAGCCCGACAGGATACCGAAGGTCACAGCGCTGCCGCCCACCAGGTGACTTGCCACGAGCGGCAGGAGCGACGGCACGCTCGCCGCGGCAAAGCCAAACAGCGTCGCCCGGAAGAGGACCCGGCGGATGGGCGGGGACAGGACGACGTAACGGACGCCGGCCGTCATCGCAGCTCCCAGATCCTCGCGCAGACTTGGCTGGGGCGGTTTCTCCGGGCGCCAGCGGAACAGGACCCAGATGATCCCGAGATAACTGAAGGCGTTGACCGTGAATGCGGCGGCCGACCCAAAGGCCGCTACGATTGCGCCACCAAGTGCCGGACCTGCCGTCCGGGCCATATTGAAGCCCATGGAGTTCATCGCGACGGCACCGGCAATTGTGCCGCGTGGCACAATATCGCCGACGGTTGCCTGCCAGGAGGGCGCATTCATAGCAGTGCCGCACCCGATCAGAAAAGTGAATCCGAGCAAGGCCCATGGTGTCAGGTGCCCGAACCAGGCGAAAACACAGAGCGCAACCGAAAGAATGAACATCCAGCTCTGGCAGGCGAGCATCACAAGACGCCGCGGATAATTGTCTGCAATCGCGCCGGAGAGAAGCGCCAGGATCATGATGGGCAAGGTGACGGACGCCTGCACGAGGGCGATTTGCGTCTTGGTCCCCCCGAGTTCCACCATCAGCCAGGCCGCGCCGACGCTCTGAATCAGACTGCCGAATTGGGACGCTACATTCGCCACCCAGATCCGCCTGTAGAGCGGAATGGAAAAGGGCGGTGGGGCGGAAGTGTCTGGCATGATGTCCGGGGATGAATCTCAGCAACCAATCGTGGGAGGGATTGCCGCCGTGTTCAAGATGCCGATTTCAATGAGGCAGCAGGTGGATCAGCTGGTTTCCATGGAAGCATAATATGCTTGCCAGCATTTGCGGCCGGTTTCGTTGTAGCGCACCATTGTGTCGACCATTCGAAGGAAGGCGTCCTGATCGCTCAGCTCCGGCGGCAGCATTGGATCAAAGTTGATGGTGCGGATAACCGCCTGACCGATGAGGAGCGACTCTCGCGCCGCAATATCCTTTGGCAGGTTTGGCAAGCGTTCAAGGCTGGCAGTCATGGCTTCTGTCGCCGCTTTATAGGTCCGGGCGAGATCTTCCGTGCGCCAGAGCGTTTCCCAGCGCTCGCTGTTCGGAAGCGCGCGTTCAGTGACCCGAAGGATTGAGATGGCATCGTCGGCTCCAATGCCGATGAGGTCTGCGCGGTGATCATCCAGTTCGCGGGCCAGATTGGCAGGTCGAACCCAGTAGCTTGACTTTGTTTCCTTATAGCCTGACAGGCCAAGCGCTCTTTCACGGGCGCGCAACTGTTTTCGATCGGTCCGGCCAAGATGGCCTGTCATTGCAACGAGCCAGTCCCCCTTCCATGGCACAATGCGGCTGGACACATCTTTCCAGCCCTGGACGCGCCGTGTCAGTGCTCTCGAGTTTGGGCCCGGCTGGTAGACGCCGCGGCCCGGACTTTCCAGCAAGCCTTCTTTGAGAAGCCGGGTGACCGCGACCCTGAGAGTCGCTGGCTCTATATCGAACAGGGCGGCGGCATCGATGAGCCGGCCGATCGATTGCGGCGCCGAAAAGGCGCTGCTCATCAGCGACAGGACAAGCGCGCGGGGTGATACGTCCTTCGGATCGAGAGGCTTAAAATAATACACGGATTGACCAATAATGATAAAGTATGTAATAAATGATGAAAGAGTTCAATGGGAGAGAACCGACGTGACGAACCAGCTCAAATTATCCGATGTCCTGACGAAAGACGAGCTGCGTGATTTACGCAAGAAGTCGAACCTCAGGGCGTTCGTCACGTTGAGCTGGAACTGGGGGCTGATCGCTGCGGCTTTTGCCGTGGCGATTGTCTGGCCCAATCCACTGACCATTCTGGCAGGGATTGTCATTCTTGGCGGGCGTCAGTTGGGGCTCGGGATCATCAATCATGATTGTGCCCATCACGCGTTCTTCAAGAACCCGAAAGTGGATGAGTTTGTCGGCCACTACCTGGTCGGCGCACCGATGAATATCTCTCTGCCAGCTTACCGGGCCTATCACCTCAAGCACCACAAGTACGCCGGCACGCCGGATGATCCGGATATTGTGTTCGTGAAGAACTACCCGGTTTCAAAGGAAAGCTTGCGACGGAAATTCGTACGGGATTTCACAGGGCGCACCGGGTTTCGCGATACGAAGCGGAAGATCAGGAACTTCAGATTGTCGCGCAACTGGCCGTGGCTGACTTTCCACGTGTTGTTGTTGGGAACGCTGACATTGGCAGGGGCGCCATGGGCCTATCTGATGTGGTGGGCAGCGGAACTGTTCGTTTATCCGGCGATCGTTCGCCTTCGTCAGATTGGCGAACACGGCACAGCGAAGGATCGCACCCAGCTTGATCCGCGGCTGAACACCGGGACGACGACCGCTCCGTTCTGGCAGCGTGTGCTGATCGCGCCGAACGACGTGAACTACCATTTGGAGCATCACATGTTCGCTTCGATACCGCCTTATCGATTGAAGCGGCTGCATCAGATGCTGGCGTCACGCGGCTATTATGATGGATTTGAGTGTATCTCGAAGGATTATTTTGATGTCATTCGCCGGGCCGTGCGATCGGACGAAAAGCCAGCGATGGTACCTGCCGAATAGGACTTCCTATTCGGCGTCGCTGTCGGGGTTTCGCACCTGTATCAGGCCGTTCGACACCATGCTCATGACGATGTCGCCATTCTGATTGTAGATGGTCTGTTCAGTCTTCATCAGGCCCATTTCGGGGCGGCTTTTCATCCGGCGCTTACCGATCAGTTTTGACTCAACGCGCAGCGTATCTCCGGGATAGACCGGCTTTCGCCAGCGCAGCTCGTCAACACCGGGTGAGCCCAGCGATGCTGTCGGTTCCTGTGTGCTCCATCCTTCAACCATCATTCGCATGGCCATCGCCGCTGTGTGCCAGCCAGATGCGGACAGGCGGCCGAAATGGGTCTTCGCCGCTGCCTCGTCATCCAGGTGGAAGGGTTGGGGATCGTACTTTCCGGCAAACTCGATCACTTCCTCGCGGGTCACGTCATAAGTCCGTTCGGATTTCGTGACTGTGCCGATCACGAGGTCTTCGTAGTAGCGCATGAACAGGTTCCTTCAGGCCAAAAAGAAAGCCGCGCCTGAATGGCGCGGCTTGCGTTACGTCAGGCAAGAATGCCGGGCAGTAGCTTCGGACACTTTCGGTGTTCGAAGCTTGCTGTGTTAGCGTCCACCCATATGCGGTAGCTCGGTCGTCACCTGAACCGCGGAAGCTGTTGTCAGAGGATTCTTTGCCGGCGCCTTATGGAAAGCGGTCCACAGCATCAGGCTCGACGTGCAGAGCAGGTAGACGCCCAGTGCCTTTTTCAGCTTTGCGGAATCCAGGCTGTGGGCAAGTGCCGCACCGATCGGCGCAGTGATCATGCTCATCGAGATGATCGCCAGCATTGCGACAACGTTCACGTAGCCGATTGAGCCGAATGGCAGGCCGGTTTCACCCAGGCCGCTGATGATCGAGCCGATCGTGCCGGGCACGGCGATGATTGTGCCGAAGCCGGCCGCCGTTGCGATGGCCCGGTGCACTGGCTGGCCAGACAGGGTCATGATCAGGATGGCCGGTGTGCCGCCCCCAATGCCCAGCAGGGTGCAGAAGCCGCCGAGGAAGCTGCCAAGGCCGCCGCGGGCAACGCCCTTCGGCATCTCATCCGACACGGTGCGCTTGGACAGGATCGGGAAAAGGAAGTGCCAGGCCATGATGAACACGCCGACGCCGAAGATGATCTTCAGGGATTTGCCGTCCAGGAAGCGTGCGACGCTGAGGCCCAGCACGACACCCAGGACAACCCACGGCGCCCATTGCTTGAGGATATTGAAATCCACAGCCCCTCGCTTTGCGTGTGCCTGCACGGACCGGAGCGAGGTGAAGATGATCGTGGCCAGCGACGTGCCGATGGCGACGTGCATGATCTTGTCCTCAGACATCGGCTGTCCCGTTGTCGAGAGGAGGGTGAAGACGGCTGCGAGAGCCGGCACGACGACAAAGCCGCCACCGATTCCGAACAGCCCCGCCAGAAGGCCGGCAAAAGCACCGGCAACCAGCATCGACAGGATTAGCGGGAGTGCATCAGCTAACATTGTAATCACTCGGTTTCAGATTGGAAAAAGGATTGCTGTTGATCATGATCAGAACCGGACAGTCAGGGTCGCCTGGAATGTGCGCGGGTTCAGCGGGCGGAAGAAGGCTGAGCCGGCAAAGACGAACGCGGTCGGGACTTCCTCATCTAGCAGGTTATCGACGTTGAACCGCAGGCTGACATTCTCAGGCACGCCAAAGTCGTTCGGGCCACCGAGATCGAGATAGCCGCTGAGGACAGTGAAGCTGTCCATATCATAGCCGTCGTTGAACTGTGCGTTCCGCTCCCCTGTGTATTTGCCGGAGATATTGGCGACCAGCCAATCGGTCGGTTCATACGTCACACCGCCCGTGAAGAGCCATTCCGGGCTGTCAGGCAGGCCGGTGCCAGCAAAATAGTCGATCGTTCCGTCGAGATTGGTATCCGTATCGTCTTTGAGCTCGGCGTGGTTGTAGGTCAGGTTTCCATCGAAGTAGACCTTCCCGCCGAGGAAGTCGGGTTTGTACACTCCGGAGAGTTCGAAGCCATAGGCCTCAGTCTCACCGGCGCTGGTGTAAAAGGCTTCCGGTTGTTCAGTCGCCGGGTTGATCACGCTGCCAGCCACCAGGCGGTTATCGAATGTGGTGTAGAACAGGGCTGCCGACCCGTAGAATTGGGACCGATTGGTACGGATGCCGACTTCGTAGTTGGTCGACTCCTCACCTTCCGGGGCCGGGAGCGGATCCGTCGTCGGATCCGTGGTCGCGATGGAGAAGATGTCGTCTGCACCGCGCGGCAAGGCAAAGTTCTGCGAGTAGGATGCAAAGACCTGGTCGGTATCATTCAGGTCATAGACTGCCCCGACCATCGGCAGGAAGTTGTCGCTGTATTCGGCACCGACTTTCTGAGGGCCGAACACTTCATAGTCGTTATAATCCCGATAGCCGTCGAGCGAGTAGTCGATATTGAGACTTTTCACGCCGACTTCGACATTGAGCCGGTCATCCATCAGGCTGATCGTGTCTTTGAGGTAGAACTGCGTCGTCTTGCGGGTCGAGGTGTAGTCACGGCGATAATAAGCCACCTCGTCCCAGATCACATCGCCATCCGCTGAACCATTGGTCTTGTTCAGGCGCTGCTGGGTCCGGTCGTAGTCTTCGTCTTCGTACCAGCCGCCAAACTCGATCGTGTGGTTGCCGACTTCCCATTCGACACCAGCAACCAGGCCGGTCCGCGTGCCGCCGACTTCCGAAAGGCCATATTGAACACCTCGCGGGTGAACGACATCAAGGCCGGCTGCGACCTGGCGGTTATAGATGTTCAGCGAGTTGGAGTAGCTGTCCGGCGAGACCCCAAAGCCGTCTTTCTCTTCCTGATAGGCCGTCGCCGTCAGCATGACGCCCGGGGTGAGGTCCGTCTGGAAGTTGAGGGAGTAGAGCGTGTCATCGCGCACGTTAATGCGGTCTTCGTAGTAGCTGGTACAGCTCGAACCCGTGTTCAGCGGAGTGAAGTCCGCATCGTCGATGACATTGTCGCCGTTATAGTCATAAACGCCGGGCATCGGATTGATGCAGCTTTCCGGAAGCGTCGGCTGGTAGCCGTAGAAATAGTTGTTTTCGAACGTGGATTCTGGCCCGGACGGGGAGTCATAGTCGAAGAAGTCGTTATGGACGTATCCGAATTTCACGAACGTATCTTCGTCGAACTCGTACTTGATCTTGCCTTCGATGTGCTCGCGGTCGATCGTGCCGGGGCCGCGCCACAGGCTGCTGTCAGTCTTGGAGCGGCTGACATAGGCTGAGAGGCCGTTCCAGTTTCCGGATTCCAGCTTGATGAAGCTACGTTCGAGGTCATCATCACCGATCGTGTAGGAGATCATGCCGCCGGGCGTGTCGGATGTATCAACCGTATTGTAAGAGACGAGTGGGCCGAGCGACGCATAGCTTGGCAGAGAGACATCGCCTGCACCGGGGGATGCGACCACGGCGCCAAGGTTTTCGTTGTCCACATAACGGAATATCGGGCTGCCGCCGAAGGCATCGGAGCGACCCATCGGCACGCCGTCCAGCACGAAGCCGATCTGCTGCAGGTTAAAGGCCCGCACGGTAACCGAGTTGCCGAACTCGTAGAGGCCGAGCGCGCCGTCCGTCTGAACGTTGAAGCCCGGCAGGGACTCCAGCATTTTCAGGCCCGAGATGCCGCCGGGTGCTGACAGGAGTTCTTCGCGAGTGACTGCCACCGTGTTGGTCGCCTCGTCCTGACCAATGGCCGTGTCGGCGGTTGAGACGCGGCGGCCTTCAACGACAACCGCTTTCATGGTCGCTTGTTCTTCTGGCGGCGAGCCCTCCTGCGCGTGCGCGGCAGTCGTCATCGATGCCGCGATCAGCGAGGCAAGGCATATTCCGAATTTGAGACGTGTATTGAGGCGGCGCATCGCAATTTACTCCCGGCGACTTATTGAATCTGCGCGCAAGATGTCGGCGTCGCCGGGGTGCGGGAACTGCGCACAACCAAGTGAATGTGCTAAATGCCGAGTCCTGCCTGCATTCGGGCGTAATTGCCCAAAGCTGAGTGTTTCTTGTGCAATGCAAAACGCCGCGGGCGAGAACGGCGCGACTCGGGAATTAACCTTACGCTGCCTGTAGCGCGTGTTGCGCAATCGGGGGTTGCGCCATTGTCATTTGAAGTCGAGCGGCAGGGGTTAGTCGGGCTTTTCGGGTGTCCGGTCCCAGCTTTTAGACCAGTCGCTGAGCTGCATCAGGATGGTGCCCAGGTCCTTGCAGGATTGGGTCGGCTGGTAACCAGCGTCGCCAAGCTCCACCAGACCATTTTCACGCAACAGGGCAAGCCGCTGGTTCAGTACCGTCGGCGAGATCTGATCGCAGCGCTCTCGCAGGGCGCGGAATGTGAGCGGGGCGTCGCGCAATTCCCATATGATCCGCAATACCCACCTCTGACCAAGAATGTCGAGCAGGGCCATGATCGGCCGTTGTGCTTTTTTATCGCTCATTGGCATTTCAGCCCCTTGCGCTACGTAATAAGTAGCAATAAGTATCGCTACATAATATGTAGCAAGAAGGTGTTTGTCCAGTCCATAGGAGTTCAAATGACACGCAGTCCAGCTGCGCGTGCAGGTTCGCTCGCGCTCAATTCCGTCTCCGCAGGTCTGACCGGCGTGGTCGTTCTAATGATCTTCACCAGCCTGACGCTGGTGGAAGGCGCGATCTGATCCGTACCGGAACGAAGCTGTTCTTTTCAAAAATCAATCAAATTGGGAACTAAAACATGACACGTATTCAGCTCGTCACGCTGATCACCTCCGGCTTTGCCCTGGCGGCCTGCGCCAGTTCCGGTTCGAGCTATGAACCAGTGGCCGATGGTCCGACCGATGTGACCTATGCTGCGGACCTGGAAGCTTGCCAGGCTGTTGCGACTGACCGCAGCTATATCAACGGTGACACGCGGAACAACGCAATGATCGGCGCAGGTCTCGGCATGCTGGCCGGGATCGCAGACGATGACGTGAACGACACGGAAGGGGCCATTGCGGGCGCGATTGTCGGAGCAGTTGCCGGTGCCGGCGCAACGATGGTCGAAACGCGTGATGAGCGCCGGGACATCGTAATCGACTGCATGAAAGGCCGGGGCCACCCGGTTGTTGGCTAGTCCGATCAGGACGGGGCGCGTGGCGATGTATCCCCACGCTGCGCGTCCTTTTTTGGGAGGACATGAGCGGCTCGAGACATGGGTGACAGATTG